>JBIKRC010000121.1:0-6182 GCA_044349375.1 Limnohabitans sp. | reverse complement strand
CCTCGGCCATGGCGCGGGCATAGCTGGCGCAATCGGGAAAGCCGCAACGTGTGCACTGCGTTTGAGGCAGGGCATCGTTGAGGGCAAGAAAAAGCGCCTGGGTCTCAGGCGCTGTGGGCTTCAGGGGCATGGGCCTCAGGCTTTTGGGGCCACCCAGGTGGTTTTGACTGTGCCTTTTGGCTGGGCTGCCGCTTTGCCGTTTTTGGCAGGCGCTTTGGCCACAGCCTTGGCCGATGTTTTGGCCAGAGCTTTGACAGGCGCTGCGGCTTTGGCCGCAGGCTTGGCTGCTGGTACTGCCACGGCTTTGACTGCAGCTTTGGCCACAGGCTTGGCCACGTTTGCAGCTGCTGGCTTGACCGGGGCCTTGACCGGGGCCTTGGCGGGTGCCTTGACCACGGCTTTAGCGGCTTTGGCCGCCACAGGCGCTGCAGCAACGGCCTTGGGCGCTGACGCCTTGGCCTTGAGTGCATGGCCCTGGATGAACTTGACCACCTGTGGGTACACGATGTCGCGCCAGCGGCGGCCACTGAAGATGCCGTAATGACCTGCGCCAGGCACTTCCAGGTGCTGGCGTTCGCTGGCAGGTACGCCTGTGCACAGGTCTTGTGCAGCGCGGGTCTGGCCCGAGCCGGAAATGTCGTCCAGCTCGCCTTCAACGGTCATCAAGGCTGTGCCTTTGATGTCCTGAGGGCGAACGCGCTCCACTTTGCCGTCCACACCCTTGACGTCCCAAGTGCCCTTGACCAGCTTGAAGTCTTGGAACACGGTTGCGATGGTCTCCAAGTAGTAATCAGCGTCCATGTCCAGCACGGCGTTGTACTCGTCGTAAAACTTGCGGTGCGCCTCGGTGCTGGCGTCGTCGCCCTTGATCAAGTCCTTGAAGTAGTCGTAATGGCTTGTGGCATGGCGGTCGGGGTTCATGGCCACGAAACCAGTGTGTTGCAAAAACCCGGGGTACACACGGCGACCGGCACCTGCGAAGTTGGCCGGTACGCGGTAGATCACGTTGCTCTCGAACCACTCAAAACTTTTGTTGGTCGCCAAGTTGTTGACCGCTGTAGGTGATTTGCGCGCATCGATGGGGCCGCCCATCATGGTCATGGTCAATGGCGTTTTTTCGCCACGGCTGGCCATCAAGGACACGGCTGCCAACACCGGCACGGTGGGCTGGCACACGCTCACGACATGGCAGTGGCCGTAGATGGACTGCAGGTGGCGGATGAATTCCTGCACGTAGTTGATGTAATCGTCCAGGTGGAATTCGCCTTCGGACATGGGCACCAAGCGGGCGTTTTTCCAGTCGGTGATATAGACCTTGTGGCCTTGCAGCATGGTTTTGACGGTGTCGCGCAACAACGTGGCGTAGTGGCCGGACAAAGGCGCCACCATCAAAACGACGGGCTGGCTTTTGAGGAGTGACAGTGTTGCCGGATCGTCCGTGAAGCGCTTGAAGCGGCGCAGCTCACAAAAGGGCTTGTCGATCTCGATGCGCTCATGAATGGCGACCTCCGTTTGGTTGACCTTGACGGTCTGGATGCCAAATGTTGGTTTCTCGTAGTCTTTGCCCAAACGGTGCATCAGGGCGTAGCCAGCGGACACGCGCTGGGCCAAAGGCGTTTGCGCCATGGGGTTCAGGGGGTTGCTGTAGAGCTTGGCTGCAGCTTGTGCCAGATCGGAAAAAGGCTCCATGATCGAGCGTTGCGTTTCATAAATCTGATAAAGCATGTGACAGTTTCCCTTGCAACAAAATGGTGCACTGCAGCAATAGTACAGGAGACCCGCTGGTATTTTTTGAGTTTGCCCCCTAATTGACAGTCACCTTCCGGACCGTCCAAAAAGAAACCGCCCCGTCAGGGGCGGTTTCAAACCGGATTTCAGTCTTGTGGGGGGCCGGTCAAACGACTTTGGCAATCGATGCGCAGACGTAATCGATGTTTTTGCTGTTCAGCGCCGCCACGCACATGCGGCCGGTGTCGGTGCCATACACACCAAACTCGCTGCGCAGACGCACCATCTGGTCTTTGGTCAGACCCGAATAGCTGAACATGCCGATCTGGCTGGTGATAAAGCTCATGTCTTGTTTCACGCCAGCCGCTTTCAGGCTGTCCACCAGTTTTTGGCGCATGGCCTTGATGCGCACGCGCATTTCGGCCAATTCGCTTTCCCACTGGGCGCGCAGTTCGGGGTTGTTCAACACAGCCGCCACCACCGCGCCACCGTGAATGGGTGGGTTGGAGTAGTTGGTGCGGATCGCGATTTTCAGTTGCGACAACACGCGGGAAGCTTCTTCTTTGTCAGAAGCCACCACCGACAAGGCGCCCACGCGCTCACCGTACAGGCTGAAGCTCTTGGAGAAAGATGTCGAGACGAAGATGTTCAGGCCCGCAGCCACAAACTTGCCGATCACGGCACCGTCCTCTTGGATGCCGTGGCCAAAGCCTTGGTAAGCCATGTCCAAAAAGGCGGTCAGGTTTTTCGCCTTGACGACGGCAATGACCTGGTCCCACTGGGCTGCAGTGATGTCGTAGCCGGTCGGGTTGTGGCAGCACGCGTGCAACACAACGATGGTGCCCGCAGCCGCGGCGTTCAGGCTGGCCAACATGCCTTCGAAGTTCACGCCCCGATTGACCGCGTCGTAATAGGCGTAGCTCTCGACTTCAAAACCGGCGTTGATGAAGATGGCGCGGTGGTTTTCCCAGCTGGGGTCAGAAATCAGCACTTTGGCCTTGGGGCTGACCTTTTTCAGGAAGTCGGCACCGATTTTCAGGCCGCCCGTGCCGCCAATGGCTTGCACAGTGGAGACGCGGCCCGACTTGACCACGTCAGATCCAGCACCAAACACCAGCGCCTTGACCGCGTTGTCGTAGGCCACGATGCCATCGATTGGCAAGTAACCACGTGCAGTGGGCGTAGCCATCATGGTTTTTTCGGCGGCTTGCACGCATTGCAGCAGGGGCAGTTTGCCGTTGTCGTCGAAGTACACGCCCACACCCAAGTTCACTTTGTTGGGGTTGGTGTCTGCGTTGTATTGCTCATTCAGACCCAGGATCGGGTCGCGGGGGGCCATTTCGACGGCGGAGAACAAAGACATGGTGACAATCCTGTGTAGTCAATGGGGAAAAGCTCTTCATTTTAGGCTCAAACCACTGCACCGGCGCGTTCAAACTCAAGGCGGTGTAAGGGCTACACAATCCTTGGGCATTGGGCCTTGGGCAGATGGATTGGGCCGCAGGCACTTGCCCTTGCAAAGCACATTGATGCTGCTTTGCGCATAAACTATGCGCATACTTCTCAGAGGTTCCACATGTTGCGCTTTGAAGATGCCCCGAAAAAACCCGTCAATTTATCGCTCAATGCTGAGGTGCTGGCCATGGCGCGCGAGTTGGAAATGAATGTGTCACGCACGGTGGATGCCTTGCTGGCTCAAGAAGTCAAGCGCCAGTATTGGGCGCGCTGGCAGACGCAAAACCTGGATGCCATTGCCAGCTACAACGCCCGCATCGAGCAAGAGGGCTTGCCCCTGGACGCTTACCGCAGTTTCTGAGCCATGGCCCAGTTCGACGTTTATACCCACCCGGATGCCCGCATGCGCGAGCGCACGCCCTATTTGCTCGACGTGCAAAACAGCTTTTTAGACAAGATTGCCACGCGTGTCGTGATCCCCTTGCGCAGCGCCGAATACGCCCCTTTGCCGATGCGTGACCTCAACCCTGTTTGCACGGTGGAGGGTCGGGCGCTGGTGCTGGACAGTGCTGCGCTTGCCGCAGTCCCGGTGCGCTGGTTGGGTGCGCCGCTGTTGAATTTGCGCGCCCAAGCACCCGAGGTGGTCAATGCGCTCGACATCTTGTTTGGCGGCTATTGACCTCTGGGCGTGCTCTGAGCAGGTAGATTCAGTCCGGCCAGTCGCTCCTCATTCCACAAAAAACGAGTTCCAATGTCTGAAATCATTCCTCTGTCAGAGGTCACAGCTGTCCCACTCGATGGCCAATTCGTTAGCTACCCGGGCTCGCCCTTTGAGCTCTACCAGCCTTATCCGCCCGCAGGCGATCAGCCCGTGGCCATTGAGCAGCTGGTCGAAGGCGTGCACGACGGCGAGGTGTTTCAGACCCTGCTGGGCGTGACCGGCTCGGGCAAGACCTTCACCATGGCCAATGTGATCGCACAAATAGGCAAGCCCGCCATTGTGTTTGCGCCCAACAAGACGCTGGCCGCGCAGCTGTACAGCGAGTTCCGCGAGTTCTTTCCCAAGAATGCGGTCGAGTATTTCGTCAGTTACTACGACTACTACCAGCCCGAGGCCTATGTGCCTCAGCGTGATTTGTTCATTGAAAAAGACAGCGCGATCAACGAGCACATCGAGCAGATGCGCTTGTCGTGCACCAAAAGCATCATGGAGCGGCGCGATGTGGTGATCGTGGCCACGGTGTCGGCCATTTACGGCATTGGCGAGCCCGAAAGCTACCACCGCATGATCATGACGCTGCGCACCGGCGACAAGCTGGGCCAGAGAGACGTGATTGCTCAGCTGATCCGCATGCAATACCAGCGCAACGACATGGAATTCAGCCGAGGCAAGTTCCGGGTGCGCGGCGACACCATCGACGTGTTTCCGGCCGAACACTCCGAGTTGGCCATTCGCATTGAGTTGTTCGACGACGAAATCGAGAGCCTGCAGCTGTTCGACCCGCTCACCGGGCGCATTCGGCAAAAAATCCCGCGCTTCACGGTTTATCCGTCCAGCCACTATGTGACGCCACGCGACAAGGTGCTGGCGGCGGTGGAGACCATCAAAGTGGAACTGGCGCAGCGCTTGAAAGAGCTGGTGGGCATGGGCAAGCTGGTCGAGGCGCAACGTCTGGAGCAGCGCACGCGGTTTGATCTGGAAATGCTGTCCGAAGTGGGCCACTGCAAGGGCATTGAGAACTACACCCGGCATTTGTCGGGCGCGGCCCCGGGCGATGCACCCAGCACGCTGACTGATTACATGCCGCCCGACGCCATCATGTTTCTGGACGAGAGCCACCAGATGATTGGCCAGCTCAACGCCATGTACAACGGCGACAAGGCGCGCAAAACCACGCTGGTGGAATACGGTTTTCGCCTGCCCAGCGCCTTGGACAACCGCCCCCTCAAATTTGAAGAGTTCGAAAAGCGCATGCGCCAGTGCATCTTCGTCTCGGCCACCCCCGCCGATTACGAAAAGACGCATTCGGGCAAAGTGGTCGAGCAGGTGGTGCGCCCCACGGGCTTGGTCGATCCGCAGGTCGAGGTGCGCCCCGCGACGCATCAGGTGGACGATGTGCTGCAAGAAATCCGCATCCGGGTGGACAAGCACGAGCGGGTGCTGATCACCACGCTCACCAAGCGCATGGCCGAGCAGCTGACCGATTACCTGAGCGACAACGGCGTGAAGGTGCGCTATTTGCACAGCGACGTGGACACAGTGGAGCGTGTGGAAATTTTGCGTGACCTGCGCTTGGGCGCTTTCGATGTGCTGGTGGGCATCAACTTGCTGCGCGAAGGTCTTGATATTCCCGAGGTCTCGTTGGTGGCGATTTTGGATGCCGACAAAGAAGGCTTCTTGCGCTCCGAGCGCAGCTTGATCCAGACCATTGGCCGTGCAGCGCGCAACCTGAACGGGCGCGCTATTTTGTACGCCGACCGCATCACCGAGTCAATGAAAAAAGCCATAGGCGAGACCGAGCGACGCCGCATCAAGCAAGTGGCGCACAACGAGGTCATGGGCATCACGCCCAAGAGCATCGTCAAGAAGGTCAAAGACCTGATCGACGGCGTGTACAGCGAAAAGTCGGGCAAAGAAGCCGAGCGCTTGGAGCAAGCTGCGGTGCAAAGGGCCAAAGTGGAAGACATGAGCGAGAAAGACATCGCCCGGGCCATCAAGCAGCTGGAAAAGCAAATGATGGAGCACGCCCGCAACCTGGAGTTCGAAAAAGCCGCCCAAGTGCGCGACCAGCTGACCGTTCTGAAGGAGCAGGCTTTTGGCGCGGCAGGGGGCGACCACATCGTGCCGCTGATTCGGGCTTGAATAACCCTATAACCCGAGTGATTTGATCGGGTATGTCGTATACTTGACTCGTTTAGTCGGGATCCCGCTCAGGCGGTTTTCAGACAGCGCTTCCACCCACTTCAGGAGTCTGCCATGCGTTTAACCACCAAAGGCC
>JBIKRC010000120.1:0-6187 GCA_044349375.1 Limnohabitans sp. | reverse complement strand
GCTTGGAGCAAAGCCATCAGCAGCAAGGGCACCATCAAAGCCACGGTGGGTTCGGTGAACATCCCCGTGGTGTGCGCCGGCATGATCGTCCACCCCGGCGACGCGATCGTGGCCGATGACGACGGCGTGGTGTGTGTGCCCCAAGCCTTGGTGGCCAAGACACTGGAAGCGGCGCAAGCGCGTGAAGCCAACGAAGGTGCCAAGCGTGAAAAATTGGCCCAAGGCGTACTGGGCTTGGACATGTACAAGATGCGTGAGCCGCTGGCGGCTGCAGGCCTCAAGTACATCGATTGATTTTCTTTGTAGGTCGGCGGCTTCAGCCCCGACAAGGACCTTGGGTGCGCTGCGTCGGACCTGAAGGCACCGACCTACAAAAGACACATTGAAAGGCATTCGAGATGAGCAAACCCATGGATAAACCCACGTCGGGTGACTTCACCAAAACTGCGGGCTGGATGGACTGGTACACCGGCCCGTCCAAGCCCCGATTCCAATTGCCCGCAGGCGCGGTGGATGCCCACTGCCATGTGTTCGGCCCCGGCGCTGAATTCCCCTACGCCCCCGAGCGCAAGTACACCCCCTGCGATGCGTCCAAGCACCAGCTGTATGCGCTGCGTGACCAATTGGGCTTTGCGCGCAATGTGGTGGTGCAAGCCACCTGCCACGGCGCCGACAACCGCGCCATGGTCGATGCACTGGTCAACTCGGGCGGCATGGCGCGTGGCGTGGCCACCGTCAAGCGCAGCGTGACCGACGAAGAAATTCAGTCCATGCATGACGCCGGTGTACGCGGTGTGCGCTTCAACTTCGTCAAGCGTTTGGTGGACTTCACGCCCAAAGACGAGTTGATGGAAATCGCCAGCCGCATCCAGAAATGGGGCTGGCATGTGGTCATTTATTTTGAAGCCGTGGATCTGCCCGAGCTGTGGGACTTCTTCACCGCGCTGCCCACCACCGTGGTGGTGGACCACATGGGCCGCCCCGATGTGTCGCTGCCGGTGGACGGCCCGCAGTTTGCGCTGTTCCAGAAGTTCATGCGCGAACACACCAATGTGTGGAGCAAAGTTTCTTGCCCCGAGCGTTTGTCGGTGACCGGCCCCAAGGCCTTGAACGGTGAGCAAAACGCGTATCAAGACGTGATCCCGTTTGCCCAGCGTATCGTGCAGGAGTTTCCCGACCGCGTGTTGTGGGGCACCGACTGGCCACACCCCAACCTGAAAGACCACATGCCCGACGACGGCCTGTTGGTCGACTTCATCCCGCACATCGCGCCCACGGCAGAGCTGCAAAAGAAGCTGCTGGTGGACAACCCGATGCGCTTGTACTGGCCTGAAGAAGTGAAGTGATTTTTCTGTCATCCCGGGCTTGACCCGGGATCCATGGATTCCCGCCTTCGCGGGAATGACAACATCCTGAAAGGTATCTGATGGCTTTAGACAAACCCTACACCGACGTGCCCGGCACCATCATTTTTGACGCCGAGCAATCGCGCAAAGGCTACTGGCTCAACCAGTTTTGCATGTCGCTCATGAAGGCCGAGAACCGTGAAAAGTTCAAGGCTGATGAGCGTGCCTATCTGGACGAGTGGCAAATGACCGAAGAGCAAAAGCAGGCGGTGCTGGCGCGAGACCTTAACTGGTGCATGCGCACCGGCGGCAACATTTATTTCCTCGCGAAAATCGGTGCGACCGACGGCAAGAGCTTCCAGCAAATGGCGGGCTCCATGACCGGCATGACCGAAGAGGAATATCGCAACATGATGATCGCCGGCGGTCGCAGCGTCGAAGGCAACCGCTACATCGGCGAAAACGGCAGCGCCCAAGCCCAAAACCAGCCCCAAGGCGCAGCCGGGAAGAAAGTTTAATTGGGGTCAGATCCCAATTCTTTTGAGAGAACAAGACATGGCCAAAATCACCGCATCCGTCTACACCTCGCATGTGCCCGCCATCGGCGCGGCCATGGACCTGGGCAAAACGCAAGAAGACTACTGGAAGCCCGTATTCGCGGGCTACGACTTCTCCAAACAATGGATGAAGGACAACAAGCCGGACGTGATTTTTCTGGTGTTCAATGACCACGCCACGGCTTTCAGCTCCGACCTGATTCCGACTTTTGCCATCGGCACCGCTGCCGAATACCAACCCGCCGACGAAGGCTGGGGGCCTCGCCCGGTGCCTGTGGTCAAAGGCCACCCCGAGCTGGCCAGCCACATTGCGCAGTCGGTCATTCAGCAAGACTTTGACCTGACCATCGTCAACAAGATGGACGTGGACCACGGCCTCACCGTTCCGTTGTCGCTGATGTGCGGCAAGTTGGATCTGGCCAAAGACGCCTGGCCTTGCCCGGTGATTCCGTTCGCGGTGAACGTGGTGCAGTATCCCGTGCCCAGCGGCCAGCGCTGCTTCAATTTGGGGCAAGCGATCCGCAAAGCGGTGGAGAGCTATGACGAAGACATCAACGTGCACATCTGGGGCACAGGCGGCATGAGCCACCAGCTGCAGGGCGCACGTGCGGGCCTGATCAACAGCGCGTGGGACAACGCTTGGCTCGACCAGTTGATCAAGGACCCGGCTGCATGCGCGGCCACGCCACACATCAATTACGTGCGCGAAGCGGGCAGCGAAGGCATTGAGCTGGTCATGTGGCTGATCGCGCGTGGTGCGATGAGCGACATCGAGGGCGGCAAAGCCACAGGCCCCGCGCCTCAGCTTCGTCACCGCTTCTACCATGTGCCTGCCAGCAACACGGCGGTCGGGCATGTGATTTTGGAAAACACCTGATTTATTGTCATTCTCGCGAAGGCGGGTATCCATGAATGCATGGACCCCGGTTCAAGCCCGGGGTGACATGCCCCACATATCTTTGGAGTTCATCATGAGCAAAACCATCAAAGTCGCCCTGGCGGGCGCAGGTGCCTTCGGCATCAAACACCTGGACGGCATCAAAAACATCGACGGCGTTGAAGTCGTCTCGCTGATCGGCCGCGATTTCGCTAAAACCAAAGAGGTGGCGGACAAATACGGCATTGGCCATGTCGCCACCGACTTGAACGAGTCACTGGCTTTGAAAGAAGTCGATGCCGTCATCTTGTGCACCCCCACACAAATGCACGCCAGCCAGACCCTGGCTTGCCTGAAGGCTGGCAAGCATGTGCAGGTCGAGATTCCGCTGTGCGACGTGTACAAAGAAGGCCAGGAAGTGCTGCGCGTCCAAAAGGAAACGGGCTTGGTGGCCATGGTGGGCCACACCCGCCGCTTTAACCCCAGCCACCAGTGGGTCAACCACAAGATCAAGGCCGGTGAGTTCAACATCCAGCAGATGGATGTGCAGACCTATTTTTTCCGCCGTACCAACATGAACGCGCTCGGCCAGGCCCGCAGCTGGACCGATCACCTGCTGTGGCACCACGCGGCCCACACGGTGGATTTGTTCGCCTACCAATGCGGCAGCCCCATCGTCAAAGCCAACGCGGTGCAAGGCCCGATCCACCCCGCCTTGGGTATCGCCATGGACATGAGCATCCAGTTGCAAGCGGCCAACGGCGCGATTTGCACGCTGAGTTTGAGCTTCAACAACGACGGACCGCTGGGCACTTACTTCCGCTACATCGGTGACACGGGCACTTATCTGGCGCGTTACGACGACTTGTTTACGGGTAAAGAAGAAAAGATCGACGTGTCCCAAGTGGCGGTGTCGATGAACGGCATCGAACTGCAAGACCGCGAGTTTTTTGCGGCCATCCGCGAAGGCCGCGAGCCCAACAGCTCGATTGCCCAGGTGCTGCCTTGCTACCAGGTCTTGCACGATCTGGAACAGCAGCTGGCCTGAACATGACCACCTGCACATGACCACATCAACGCCCTTTGACGAACGCCAATATTTGAAGCTTTTGGGCCTTGCGGGTTTTGCCAGCATGGCCTCCATGCGCATTGGCGACCCGATGTTGGTGGTGCTGGGACAAGAGTTTCAGGTCAGCACCGGCGAGGCTTCGGGCGTGGTGTCGGTGTTCGCCGTGGTTTACGGTCTGATGCAGTTGTTCTATGGCCCCTTGGGCGAGCGCTTTGGCAAGCTGCGTGTGGTCTCTTTGGCCGTGACCGCTTGTGCGCTGTTCAGTGCCATCACGGCGTTGTCGGTCAACTTGCCCATGCTCTTGGTGATGCGCGGCCTCATGGGTGCGGCGGCGGCGGGCATCATTCCGCTGTCCATGGCTTGGGTGGGCGACCAGGTGCCGTATGAACGCAGGCAGGAAACCCTGGCCAAACTGATGAGCGCCACCGTTATCGGCATGATGAGCGGCCTGTGGTTTGGTGGCTTTGCCGCCGACACGCTGGGTTGGCGCTCGGCCTTTGTGCTGTTGGCGGTGATGTTCGCATGGCCTGCATTGCTGTTGTGGCGTGCGCGTCAAAAGGCACCTGCCCCCGCAGCAACCCAGCCCCCCAGCCTGATCGCTTCGTTTCGCCTGACGGGTCAGCTTTTGGGCACGCCCCGCGTGCGATTGATCTTGAGCGTTACGGCGGCCGAGGGGGCTTTGGTTTTCGGCGCCTTGGCCTTCATGCCCACGCATTTGCACCAGCAGTATGGTTTGAGTGTGGTGGCCGCAGGCTCGGTCATGATGCTCTATGGCGTGGGCGGTTTGCTCTACAGCCAGATGGCGCGGCGCTGGCTGGCCTGGCTGGGCGAGCGCGGCCTGGTGCGCACGGGGGCTATATTGGTCACGGTCGGTTTGCTGGTCTTGGCCTGGGGCAGTGGTGTGTGGCTGGGGATGATGGCTTGCCTGATGACGGGGCTGGGCTTTTACATGCTGCACAACACGCTGCAGGTGCAGGCCACCCAAATGGCCCCGGCCGCACGCGGAAGCGCGGTCACCTTGTTCGCCTGCTCGCTGTTTTTTGGCCAATCCACTGGGGTGTTGCTCATGGCCCAAAGTGTGGACATGGGCTGGCTGGCCTATGCATTCACGGCAGCGGCTGTGGGCGTGTCGGGTCTGGGGGTGATGGTTTACCGCTTGGTGGGGCGGCACTGAGTTCAAGGGCGGTCTTGGTGCTGGTGCGTGTTTCTGAAATGCGCTTGCCCCTGTTGTAGGAACGGTCTCCGACCGCGAAAGCCTCCGCGGTGTGCCCGATCGCGGTCAGAGACCGCTCCCACAAAAGGGCGAAGGCATTACTGGACGCATCGCGGTCGGAGACCGTTACTACAAAACATGTGCGTCAGGGGTGTCGGGGCATTCAAGCCTGCTGTGCCAAGCTGCGCAGCGAAAACTCGACGTGCATGGCCACGCCCCGGTGCAGGGCGCTTTCATCGATGTTGAACTGGGGGTGGTGGTGCGCGTGGCATGCGCCGAGCGCGGTGTTGCGCACACCGACCAGGGCCATCAGGCCGGGGTATTGTTCCAGAAAATCGCCAAAGTTTTCCGACACCATGAGTGAGGGAAAGTCGATCACCGCTTCTGCGCCAAACAAGTCGCTGGCGCACTGCGCGGCCAGGGCGCTGCTGCGCGCTTCGTTGATCAGCATCGAGCCGCCCTTGCGGATGTTCAGCTTTGCCTGCGCCCGGAAGCTGGCGGCGGTGCTGTCCACCACGCGCCGAATGGCTTCGTGCAGGTGCTTTTGGTCATGGCGTTGGGTGGTGCGCAGGGTGCCAGCCAGCAAGGCCTGGTCGGGAATCACATTGCCCGCAAAGCCACTTTGAAACTTGCCAAAGGTCAGGCTGGCCGCGTGCGCCGGGTTGATTTCGCGCGTCATCATCATGGCCAGGTTGTTCACCAATGCTGCACCGGCGGCAATCGGGTCCACGCCTTTGTGTGGGGATGCACCGTGGCAGCCTACGCCGCTCAGCTCGATCTCCACCAAATCGCAAGCGGCCATGCGCGGCCCGGCCTGTACGCTGATTTGACCGGCTTCTATCTCGGACCACAAGTGAATGGCAAAGGCCCGCTGCACCGGAAACGCGGCCAGGTGGGCCAACAACTCGGCTGTGCCGCCGCCTTGCTCTTCGGCTTGCTGAAAGCACAGCTTCACGCTGCCTTGCAGCTCGCCCGAAAACTGCTGCAGCACCCGCGCTGCACCCAGCAGCATGGCCACATGCCCGTCGTGGCCGCAGGCGTGCATCACGCCGGGCACTTGCGAGCGGTAGGGCAGGTGCTCGTTTTGCTCCTGAATGGGCAGGGCGTCCATGTCGGCGCGCAGCG
>JBIKRC010000119.1:0-6204 GCA_044349375.1 Limnohabitans sp. | reverse complement strand
CCTGCGCCAGCAGATGGAACAAGATGGGCGTGGAAATGTTGTAGGGCAAGTTACCCACCACCCGAATTTTGCTCAGGGGTGCCGCCGTGGCCTTGGCCAGCATTTGCGTTGCCAGCGCCCGAAAGTCGACCTTCAGCACATCCGACTCCACCACCGACAGCTGCGGGTGTTCGCGCAGACGCACGGCCAAGTCACGGTCGAGCTCAATCACCATCAGATGACCCAAGCGCTCAACCAGCGGCTGCGTCAGCGCAGCCAGACCGGGGCCGATTTCGACCATGGGCTGACCGGCCACCGGGGCAATCGCGTCCACGATGGCATCGATGATGCCGCCGTCCGTCAGAAAGTGCTGGCCAAAGCGTTTGCGGGCAATGTGCTTCATTGGACAGGCTCGCGCAACTCAACGTAGGCGCGGCCGCGCACATCCTCGGCCCAGGCAACATAGGCTTCGTCGGTTTTCTTTTCACGCAAGACATTGCGCGCCAGCGCGCCTTGCTCGGCTTCGCTCATGGGGGCATCGCGACGATCGGTCACCTCGATCAAGTGCACCCCAAAGCGCGAGGCCAGCGGCTCGGCCACCTGGCCGGGGCGCAGCAGGTTCATGGTCTGCTCGAACTCGGGCACAAACATGCCGGGGCTGGCCCAGCCCAAATCACCACCCTGGGCCGCGCTGCCGTCTTGCGACAGGCGTTTGGCCGATTCCGCAAAATCGGCCTTGCCCGAGACAATGTCCTGGCGCAAGGCGCTCAGCTGCGCCAGCGCTTGGGCCTGGGTCAACTGCGGGCTCAGGCGCAACAAAATGTGCCGCGCACGGGTTTGGGTCGCTATCAAGGTGGCGGGGGCCTGCTGGCGCTCCAGCACTTTGAGCACATGAAAACCTGCCCCCGAGCGCAACACTTCGGACACACCGCCCACAGGCAAGGCCGCAACGGCCTGCACAAACAGCTCGGGGTAACGGTCGGCCGGGCGCAATCCCAACGCCCCGCCATTGGCCCCTCGGTCGGCCGTTTGCGAGAAGGTCTTGGCCAACTCGGCAAAGTTGTCGCCACTGCGTGCGCGACGGGCCACATCACGTGCTTGGGCCTCCAGCGGCTTGATTTGTTCTTCCGTGCTGTTTTCCGGCACGGCAATCAGGATCATGGCCAGATTCATTTCGGCTTGGGCGCGTGCGGCCTGGGCCTTGATCTGTTCTTGCAAAAACTTCTCAACCTCGATGTCGCTGATTCGGATGCGCGCTTCCACTTCGCGCTCGCGCACGCGGGTCAGCAGCAGCTGGTTGCGCAGTTGTTCGCGAAAGGTGGTCAGGGCCACGCCGTCTTGTTGCAAGCGCTGGCGCAGGGCTTCGCGCGTGAGCTGGTTGTTGCTGGCCACGCCAGCCTCGGCTTGGTCTAAAGCGTCTTCGTCGACCACGATGCCCGCGTCTCGGGCTTGCTGGAGCTGGGCTTTGTCGTTGATGAGTTGCTCCAGCGCCAGTTTTTTGGCCTCAGGGGCATCGACAGGCCGGCCTTGGGCTTGCGCTTCGCGCTGAAGGCGCAGGACCAGGGTCTGCACCTCCTGATTGGTGATGGGTTCGGAGTTGACCACGGCGACAATGAAGTCGGCCGAGCGTATGGCCGCAGGACGCGACGCAGCCGAGGCCGGGGTTTGGGCAGACACACTCATGGGCAGCCAGACAGCGGCCAGGCAGACCGAGGTGCAGGCGGCCCATAAGGCGCGAACAGGAAAGAGGTGTTTATTCATAGTGCTGGAAACGGCTTGGTTCAACGGTGGAGTCTCGCAAATTTTGGTAACGGGGAATGTTGTTTCGCAGGGCATTAAGCGGGCTGGCCCCCACACGGGCAAGACCAATGAATTCAAGCTGAAACAGCAAACGGCTGGTCGCTGTGCTCACCGTGCTCTGGATGCGCTCGAAAGCGATGCGCCCAATCCAGCAGCCGCCATCGTATTCCAGACCCAAAAGACTGTCGACCATGCGGCCTTCGTTCAGGCTGAAGTTCAACCGGCCCACGCTGTACCAGCGGTCCGGACCCAGACCCTGGCCGGGTGTGCGGCTCCAGGCGCTTTCGGCAGCCGCATCGCGCCGTCCGAGCAAGTCGCTCAATGGCCATTGCCAGCCCATCTCGACTTGCTCACTCACACCCTGGTTCAAACGGTAAGCCGCATTCAGCACCCGGTAAGGGCTGGGGCTGTAGCGGGCTTGCAAGGTACTGCGGCTGACGCGGTCAGTCTGGCTGTTGACCTGCACCGTGGCATCGAGCGCCCAGCGGTCATCCCACCGCACGCCAGCGCCCAGCAACAAATCACTCAGACCCGCAGCGGCAGCGGACTGGCCGGGCAGCGCCACTTTCTGGTCAGAAAAACGGATGCGCTGGGCCATGCCCACACGCAACATTTCAGCGCCGTTGTCGGCATCAAAAAACCGGCTGGTGACGCCCAGGGTCAAGGCGTCGTTGTCCACCAAGCGGTCATGGCCCACGTAGGCGTTTTCGCTGTAGATGGTGGACAAATTGAAGTCGGTTGCGCCTGTGTCGTACACCGGCAAAAAGCTTTGGTCCCGAAACGGCGTGCGCGCATAAAAGGCGCGTGGCTCCAGCGTTTGCGTGACGCCCCGACCAAACCACTGGGTCTCGCGCTCGTACACCAGGCCCGAATCCAATGAGAGGGTGGGCAAAACCCGGTTCGCAGAACGCACCCCCGAATCGAGTGCTTGGTCAAGTTGGTAACGGGTGGCATGCAGTTGCAGTTTAGGCGTGACGAAGCCCCAAGGGCGGATCCAGGGGCGGCTGACTTGCGCCAGCACAAAGCTGCGCTCGCCATTGCGGGACACGGGTCGCACCGCATTGTTGGCCAAGGGGATGCGGTCGAAGTTGGCCTCAAAGCGGGTGGTGTCGGCCTGCACAGACCAGTCCAGGCCATCGGCCTGCCACTGCCCGTAACGCAGCCCGATTTGGGGCGCACGGTCATAGGGCGGTGTGATGGGGGCGTTGAAGTCTTGCAGGGTTTGCCAGCGCAGAACCTGCGCGCTCATGCTCAGGTTGCCACGGCCCCAGCTCAAGGCCCCTGTGGATGGCAAAAGGCGCTGGGTCAACACCAGGCCAGAGCGCGGAAAGTCTCGCCAATAGTTGTCGTCGCTGACCCGGTTCAGGTTCAGGCCCAAACCGATGCGCCCCACGCTGTCCAGGCCTGTGTCCAGACTGCCGTTGTGCTGGCTGGACCAGCCCCAGCGGGCTTGGTCGCGCAGGCTGTCCTTGGGCATCAGGTTCAGCCGGGCCTGACCACTGTAGTCGCGCTCCAGGTAACGGAATTCGGTGTCCACCGCCAAACCACGCTTGCTCATGAGGTGGGTGGTGACGGTGGCGTCGCGGTTGGGCGCGATGTCGAAATAGTAGGGTTGGGCCAGCTCTACCCCGTTGGTGCTGGTGATGCCCATCACGGGTGGCAACAGGCCCGACTTGCGTTCGCTGGTCATCGGGAAGGTGACGGCGGGTATGGCCAGCACCGGAAAGTCCTGAAAGCGCAACTGCACCCCTTCAGCCTGCACCGTGGACTCTTCTTCGTCCAGGTTCAAGCGGGTGGCCTTGAGCACCCATGCAGGCAACCATTCGGGCCCGGGTGTGCGCCTGCAGGTGGTGTAACTGGCTTCGCGAACGGTGGCGCGCTGTTCATCGACAAACTCGATCTGCGCCGCCTGACCGTAGGCGCCGCTTTTGTAAAGTTCAAAAGTGGGCTGCGTCAGCGTGCCTTGGAAACTGTCGACCTGCAGTATGAGCTTGGGGCCGGTCAACAAACTGCCCGGTCGACTCAAGCGCACTTGGCCAGTGGCCTCGACCACGTCTTGGCTTTGGTCATAGGACAGTTGCCCCGCCTGAATGCTCACACCAGGCTTGCGGATGCTGGCCTCACCCTCGATCACCATGTCCAAATCAGGCCTCACGCGCAGGCGCTGGCCTTGCAGGTAAATCGCCCCCTCTTGCTCTTGGCGCTGCGAAATGGCTTCTTCCAGCAGGGGGCTGCTGCGCAAGACCAGGCCTGCGGGCGCCGTTGCGGCTCCCCCCGGCGTTTGGGTCTGCGTTTGGGCCTGCGCCCCAGCCAGCGTGACACTTTGCACCACGAACAGCACCGCCCACGCCACAGACCGCAAAGGGAGATGGGCCACCAGCGGCTGTAAACAAGGGACAGGGAAAAGGGGCACGACGATGGGGCAGAGTTTGGACACGCGAGAGGTACAGGCAAAGCGCTTGTTGCGGGCTTTGTAAAATGAGATTATCCATGAGCCACCCCACCCAGCCCCCCACTTCAGCCCCCAACCCAAGCCAAGCCGACAGCGTCAGCTGGACCGATCCGGCCCGGCAAGTGGTTTTTGACCGCTGGTTGTCTGGCTTGGCCGTCTCGCACGGCCTTTTGCCTGACAGTTTGCGCGTGGCCTCGGCCGACGCCAGCTTTCGCCGCTACCTGCGGGTAAACAGCGTAGACGGCGGCAGCCGCATCGTCATGGACGCCCCGCCCGACAAGGAAAATTCCGAGCCCTTCGTGCGCATCGCCGCCTTGATGAAAGCCGCTGGGCTGCATGCACCCGAGGTGCTGAACTGGGACCAGGCCCACGGCTTCATGCTGCTGAGTGATCTGGGTGACGCCACCATGATGTCGGCCATCGACCCCGAGCGCCCCCAGGCCAACCACGGCCTGTACATGCAGGCAGTGGACGTGCTGGTGCAGTGGCAGTTGGCCTCGCGCCCTGGCGTACTGCCGCTGTATGACGCCGCGCTCCTCAACCGGGAGCTGAGCCTGTTTCCGGACTGGTATTTGGCCCAACACCGGGGCGTGCAAATAGAGGGTGCGCAGCGCGAGGTGTTCGACAAGGCCTTTGCCCTCATCGTGCAGCGCAACCTGGCCGCGCCCAGCGTTTACGTGCACCGCGACTTCATGCCGCGCAATTTGATGATGCCCTATGGTGAAGGCACTCAGAGCGACCAGCTCGGCGTGCTCGACTTCCAGGACGCGGTGTACGGCCCCATCAGCTACGACATTGCCAGCCTGATGCGCGATGCGTTCCTGACCTGGAACGAAGACTTCGTGCTCGACATCACCATTCGCTACTGGGAAAAAGCCCGCACGGCCGGGCTGATGGACTTTGAAGACTGGCACAGCGACTTCGGCGCTTTTTACCGCGCCGTCGAATGGATGGGGCTGCAGCGCCACCTGAAAGTGGCCGGCATCTTTGCCCGCCTGACGCTGCGCGACGGCAAACCAAAATACCTATCCGATGCGCCGCGTTTCCTGCATTACATCCGCACCGCCTGCGACCGCTACCGCGAACTGGGCCCACTGCTCAAAGTGATCGACGAAATCGAGGGCACCACCCCGCAAGTGGGTTTTGCTTACGGGCGCATGTGAAGATGCCCCGCTTTTACTGCCCTACCCCTTTGGTCACCGGCTTGGCCCTGAGTCTGCCCCCGGGCGCTGCACGCCATGTGCAAGTGCTGCGCCTGCAGCCGGGCGATGAAATCACCTTGTTCAACGGCGAAGGCGGCGAGTTTGACGCCACCGTGACCCGCATGGGCCGCAGCGATGTGGATGTCGATGTGGGTGCGCACCACGCCATCGAGCGCGAAGCGCACCGTGCGGTGCACTTGCTGGCGGGCATCACGGCCAACGAGCGCATGGACTGGCTGGTGGAAAAAGCCACCGAATTGGGTGTGGCCAGCATCACCCCGCTGGTGGCCGAGCGCAGTGTGCTCAAGCTCAAAGGCGAGCGGGCCGAGAAAAAACTGGCGCATTGGCAAGGCGTGGCGGTGGCCGCGGCCGAGCAGTGCGGGCGCAACCGCGTGCCCCCCATCCACCCGGCCGTGACACTGACCGAATGGTTGAAGAAATCCGCACCTGGCGAGCGCTGGGTCTTGTCCTTGTTCGAGGGGACGCAACCTGTACCCCGCCAAGCCAGCCAAGCGCCGGTGACCGTGTTGAGCGGCCCCGAAGGCGGCCTGAGCCCTAGCGAAGAAAGCACCGCATTGGCCGCAGGTTTCGCCCCGGTGTCGCTCGGGCCACGCGTGTTGCGCGCCGAGACAGCACCTCTGGCGGTGTTGGCTGTTTGCGCCCAAGAACTGAACGCTGCAGCCTAAATCACCTTGCAGTTCTGTCTGCGTCTGCCCTTGGCAAAAGCCCGACTGCGGACAATATCTATCTGTGGCGCGGCGAAGGTCAGCG
>JBIKRC010000213.1:0-4350 GCA_044349375.1 Limnohabitans sp. | reverse complement strand
GGCCAGACCGTCGTGGGCGCTCATGGCCAGGCGTTTGGCTTGGGCTTTGGTGAGCATGGCGTTGGTCGCGACCACACCGATCGTGGTGTTGGTGCCGGGCAGGGGACGGTTGCCGCGTTCGCCTTGCAAAAAAGCGCGTTGCGTGTCGAGCAGGTTTTGGCCATCGACCGTGCGCGCACCTGCCAGTATTTGACCTGTCGCAGGGTCGATCACATCGCCCACCGCGTTGCAGGCGACCAAGGCGCCCACCACCCAAGGGCCCACACGCACGCTGGCGTTGCCGATGCCGCCTTTCATGCAGCGGTCCAGACCAAACATTTTGCCCACGCAAGCGCCTGCGCCTGCGCCCACATTGCCTGCTGCGGGTGGCGCGGTCGATGCTGCTTCGCAGGCGGCGTAACCGGCCTCAGCGTTCGGTCGTGCTGTCGGGTTGTCGCCCTCGCGCACCACGGGCAGGTCAAACAAAACGGCCGCAGGCACGATGGGCACGCGGCCGTAGCCGGTTTCAAAGCCAATACCCTGCTCATCGAGCCAGCGCACCACGCCTGTGGCTGCGTCGAGGCCAAAGGCGCTGCCGCCGCTGAGCAGCACGGCGTGCACTTTGTCCACCAGATTGGCCGGGTCCAGCAAATCGGTTTCGCGGGTGCCGGGGGCTGCGCCGCGAACATCCACCGCGCCCACCGCGCCATCAGGGGCCAGCACCACCGAGCATCCCGTCAGGCGCTCGCTCAGTGTGTAATGCCCTACGCGCAGGCCGGGCACATCCACGATGCTGCCCTGGCTGCTGTTTACAATCGTTTTGGATGACATGTTTGACCTTTTTTAACCCGGCTCACAGACCCCAAGGATAGCGCGTGCCCCTGTTCTTTTTGAGACGGCTGTTGAGTTTTGTGTTGACCTTGCTGGCCACGTCGGTCGTGGTGTTTGCTGTGCTTGAGCTTTTGCCTGGCAATGCCGCGCAGGTCATTTTGGGCGAAACGGCCACACCCGAATCGATCGCGGCGATGGAAGAAAAATTGGGCCTCAACCAGCCTGCGGCCACCCGCTACCTGAACTGGATGGGTGGCATGTTGCAGGGCCAGACGGGCCTGAGCATCTCTTATGACACCCCCACGGCGCAGCTCATGGCCGAGCGCATGCAGGTGACGCTGCCGCTGGCCGTGATGGCCATGGGTCTCACGGTGGCGCTGGCGCTGGCGCTGGGCATTTATGCGGCTTCGCAGCAAAACAAGGCGGGCGATGTGGGCGTGATGACGCTCAGCCAGTTGGGCTTGGCCTTGCCCAATTTTTGGCTCGCTATTCTGCTGATTTTGCTGTTCGCGGTGCACCTGGAGTGGGTGAGCGCGGGCGGTTTCCCGGGCTGGTCCGAGGACGATGGCGGCGGTATTTTTGAGGGCATCAAAGCCTTGCTCTTGCCCGCCATGGCGCTGGCTGCGGTGCAAACGGCTATTCTGACGCGGGTGACCCGCTCGGCCGTGCTTGACACTTTGCGCGAAGACTTTGTGCGCACCGCCCGGGCCAAGGGTTTGTCTCGTCGTCAGGTGCTCTGGGGCCATGTGCTGCGCAATGCCATGATCCCGGTGCTGACGGTGATGGGCTTGCAGTTTGGCAACCTGATTACCAGCGCCATCGTGATTGAAAACGTGTTTGTGTTGCCCGGCATTGGGCGGCTGATTTTTCAGGCCATTGCCAACCGCGACCTGATCGTGGTGCGCGATGTGGTCATGTTGCTGTCGGCGCTGGTCATCCTGATCAACTTTTGCATCGACGTGCTGTATGCGTGGATCGATCCACGACTGAAGGCGGGCCATGCCGAATAAGAACACGGTATGGCGACGCGCCTTGCGCCACCCGAGTTTTGTGGCGGGCGGGGCCATGGTGCTGCTGATGGTGCTGTGTGCCGTGTTGTCCATCTTCTGGTCGCCTTACCCGGTGGGCGACATCGATATTCCCAACAAGTTGGCCTTGCCCAGCGCCGCGCATTGGTTGGGCACCGACAGCCTGGGGCGCGACATCGGCTCCTTGCTCTTGGTGGGCAGCCAAAACTCTTTGTTGGTGGGCTTCATTGCAGTGGGCATTGGCTTGGGCGTGGGCGTGCCTTTGGGCTTGCTGGCCTCGGCGCGGCGCGGCTGGATCGAAGAAGTCATCATGCGCGCCTCTGACTTCACCTTTGCTTTCCCGGCCTTGTTGTCGGCCATCATGCTGACCGCGATCTATGGGCCGGGTCTGGTGGTGAGCATTGTGGCCATTGGCATTTTCAACATCCCGGTGTTTGCCCGCATTTCGCGGGGCGCGGCCAACGCGGTTTGGGCGCGTGACTACACGGCGGCAGCGCGTGCGGCGGGCAAAGGCCCATTGGCCATCACCTTGGCGCATGTTTTGCCCAATATCGCCAGCGTGCTGATCGTGCAGGCGACCATCCAGTTCGCCATCGCCATCCTTGCTGAAGCAGCTCTGTCTTATCTGGGCTTGGGCACGCAGCCGCCGCAGCCCAGCTGGGGCCGCATGCTCAACGAAGCACAGTCGCAGATGTTCCAAGCCCCCATGCTCGCGGTGTACCCGGGCGCAGCGATTGCGTTGGCGGTGTTGGGGCTGAACCTGCTGGGCGATGGTTTGCGCGATGTGCTCGACCCCCGGCTGGCGCGGCAGAGGTGAACATGCGTGATCTTTCAAACGCCCAGCCTTTGCTGCAAGTCGACGATTTGCGGGTGAGCCTGCCCACGGCCCGGGGCTGGGCACAGGCCTTGCGCGGTGTGTCTTGGCGCATGGAGCGCGGCCAGACGGTGGGCCTGATTGGCGAGAGCGGCAGCGGCAAATCGCTCACGGCTTTGGCCTTGATGGGCTTGTTGCCTGAACGCGCACGGGTGAGCGGGTCTATTGCGCTGCAAGGCCAAGAACTGATGGGACTGCCCGAGCCGCAGTTGTGCCAGCTGCGCGGTGCGCGCATGGCCATGATTTTTCAGGAGCCGATGACGGCGCTCAACCCCTTGCACCCCATCTGGAAGCAGATTGCCGAGCCCTTGCGCCTGCACCAACACATGAGTGCCAGCGACGCCAAAGCCCGCGCCCTGCAACTGCTCGAGCGCGTGCAGCTGCCCCGGGCACGCGAGCGGCTTGATGCCTATCCGCACGAGCTGTCGGGCGGGCAGCGCCAGCGCGTCATGATCTCGATCGCCTTGGCTTGCAACCCAGACTTGCTGATTGCCGACGAGCCGACCACCGCGCTCGATGTGACGGTGCAAAAAGAGGTGTTGGCGCTCATCAAACAACTGGTGCGCGAAGACGGCATGGGCTTGCTGTTGATCAGCCACGACCTGGGCCTGATGCAGGACCAGGTGGACCGCGTGATGGTCATGTACGGCGGCGCGGTGGTCGAGAGTGCGGCCACGCCTGATTTGTTTGCGCACCGGGCGCACCCGTACACACGCGGTTTGTTTGCGGCGCGCCCGCGCTTGGGGCTGGCACGCGGTACCCGCTTGACCACGATTCCGGGCAGCGTGCCCGAGTTGATGGATTTCCCGGCGGGTTGTGCGTTTGCCGACCGCTGTAGTTTGGCGGTGGAGGATTGCCGCCAGACACCTCCGCAGGCCGAAAACACCGCACACGAAGCCGCAGGCGAAACGCCCCATGTGGTCAGTTGCCCACGCTGGAGGCTGCCATGAGTGAGACGCACGCATCTGCGCCACTGCTGGAGGTGAAACATTTGGGTCGGCGTTTTGCCTTGCCCCGCGCGGGTTTGTTTCAACCCGCAGGCGCTTTGCAGGCTTTGTCTGACGTGAGCTTCACCCTGCAGCCGGGCAAAAGTTTGGGCATCGTGGGCGAGTCCGGTTCAGGCAAGTCCACCTTGGCGCGTTTGGTCATGGCGCTCGACACGCCCACCGAGGGACGGGTCTTCTTTAAGGGCGTGGATGTGCACCAGACCCACGGCCAAGCCTTGCGCCAGCAGCGCAGTGGTTTTCAGATGGTGTTTCAGGACCCGTATGGCTCGCTGGACCCGCGCCAAAAAGTGCTTGCCATCGTGACCGAGCCCATTCAGTCCTTGGGCCAGCTTGCGGACACCCGTTCAGAGTTGCGCGACAGAGCTGCCCAGGCCCTGAGCGAAGTGGGTCTCAGAACCGCCGACCTCGACAAATACCCGCACGAGTTTTCGGGCGGGCAACGCCAGCGCATTGCCATTGCCCGTGCCCTGATCACCCGCCCCGCATTGATCGTGGCCGATGAGCCGGTGAGCGCGCTCGATGTGTCGGTGCAGGCGCAGGTGCTCAATTTGATGATGGACCTGCAAGACCGGTACGGCCTGAGCTATTTGCTGGTCAGTCATGACCTTGCGGTGGTCAACTTGATGTGCGA
>JBIKRC010000118.1:0-6212 GCA_044349375.1 Limnohabitans sp. | reverse complement strand
CCCCGGCCCCACCCCGCCCGAACGCGCTGGCGTCTCAGACTTTCACAACCAAAGGCACCACGCCATCGGACAAAGTGGCCTGAACGCTCTGACCGGGCTGAAATTGCCCGGCATGGGTCAGAGCCTGACCCTTGTCGTCACTCAGCCAGGCATAACCGCGCTCAAGCACCTGACGCGGGTCCACCGACGACAAGCGCAAAGCGGCACGCTCCAAGCGCTGGGCGCGTTGCGGCACCTGCTGAGCCCGGTTAAAACCCAAACGGTCGTTGAGGCGCTCCAACTTGTGGCCGCTGTCACTCAACTCGCGGCGTACACCGGCTTGTAAACGGTGCGCCAGTTGATCCACCCACTGACGGTGCTGGCCCAGCAAGGCCTGGGGGCGGCTCAAGCGGGTGGCGATGGCACTCAGGCGTTGAGCTTGCCGATCTTGCTGGCGAGCCAGCCCCACCACCAACCGAGCAGCCACGCTGTCCAGACGCTGGGCTTGTTGGTCTTGCTGACGCAACAGGCCCCGATTCAAGCGGTTTGCCAACACGTTCAAAGCTTCCAAACCCACTCCCCGGTCGGTCGCCGCCAGCTCGGCCGCCGCCGTGGGGGTTGGGGCGCGCACGTCGGCTACAAAGTCGGCGATCGTGAAATCCGTCTCGTGGCCCACGCCGCAAATCAGCGGCACAGGACTCTGGGCGATCACACGGGCCAGGTTTTCGTCGTTGAAAGACCACAGGTCTTCCATCGAGCCGCCACCGCGCACCAGCAAAATCACATCCACGGGCGGGCACAGCGGGTTGTCTTCGGCCGTGAGGGCGTACATGTTTTGCAAGGCCTGCGCCAGCATGGCGGCAGCCCCTGCCCCCTGAACCGATGCTGGGGCCATCAACACCGGAATGTGTGGCACGCGCCGCTGCAAGGCGGTCACCACGTCGTGCCAAGCGGCGGCCCCCAAAGACGTCACCACCCCGATGGCGCGCGGTTGAACGGGCAAGGTGCGTTTGTGCGCCGAGTCAAACAGCCCCTCGGCTTCGAGCTTGGCTTTGAGGCGCAAAAACTGCTCAAAGAGCGCGCCCTGCCCTGCCCGCTCCATGGATTCGACGATCAACTGCAAATCGCCCCGGGCTTCGTAAACACCCAAGCGGCCCCGCACCTCGACCAATTCGCCATCACGGGGCGCAAAGTCCATCAGACTGGCGGCACGCCGAAACATGGCGCAGCGGATCTGACCCGTGTCGTCCTTGATCGAGAAATAACAATGCCCGCTGGCCGCCCGCGAAAACCCCGAAATCTCACCGCGCACGCTGACCGGGTTGAACTGGGCATCCAGGGTATCGGCCACGGCGCGGCACAACGCTGAAACAGTCCAGGCACGCGGGGAGGTCATCTCGGAAGGGCTCATGCCCTGGATTGTCCTACAGCCTGCAGACCCAACGGCAAGTGCGTCTTCTGCGAGTCTTCCACAGACATCATCGAGGTTCGCAGCAATGCAGTTTGGCCAACATAAATATAAAAAAACACAGGCATACCCAAACTTTCCCACAAAGTTATCCACAGCCTGATCAAGCGATGGGGTGCTCTCTGGCTTGTTGCTCGCGGCGAGCTTGAGGAGCTTGTCATCATCCATAATGATGCTCTTTTGACACTTTGCCTCCCAAAGAAGGAATTGTTTTGTCATCCCTCATTCAAGCCGCTGGATGGCCCATCTGGCCGCTGATTTTGTGCTCTGTTTTGGCTTTGGCCTTGATCATTGAGCGACTGTTTCAGCTGCGCGAGCACAAAGTCATACCCCCCCAAACACTGGAACAGGCTGTTGAAATCTCTCGGCACAGTCATGCGCCCGAAGAAACCATCTTGCTGCTTGAGAAAAATGGGGTTTTGGGTCCGGTTCTGGCCAGTGGACTGCGATGCCTGCAAAATAATCCTGCCGCCTCGGACGAAGACATCCGGGCGCACATGGAAATGGCAGGCCGCTTGGCCGGTCAACAACTTGAGCGTTATCTGACGGCCCTGGGAACCATTGCATCAGCAGCCCCCTTGCTGGGCTTGCTCGGGACCGTCATTGGGATGATCGAAATTTTCGCGGCCCAAACTGCTGGCAGCAGTCAACCGGCCCAACTGGCCTACGGCATCTCTGTGGCGCTGTACAACACCGCATTGGGTTTGGTTGTGGCCATTCCAGCACTGATGTTTTGGCGTTACTTCAGAACACGGGTGGACAATCTGCTGCTGTCGATGGAGGTGGCCAGCGAACAATTTGCCCGCCACTTGGCCCAACTGCGCCAAAGAACGAGTCCGTTGTGAACTTTCGCAAACGCACCCCATCGGCCGAGCCCGAGATCAACCTCATCCCCTTCATCGATGTTTTGTTGGTGATTCTCATCTTTTTGATGCTCACCACCACGTGGTCTCGCCTGACCGAAATCAACATGACTTTGCCCCTGGCGGATGCCCAACAGCAAAAAGATCGGCCTCAGCAGATTGTGCTCACGGTCAGTGCGCAAGGCCAATATGCAGTGAACAAATCCCCCATTGATGGCACCTCGGTGGTCGCTTTGGCTGCCGTTTTGAGGCCATTGGCCTCCAAAGAGGTGAGCTTGGTGATCAGCGCTGACGCGCAGGCCAGTCACCAATCAGTGGTCAATGCCATGGAAGCGGCTCGCCGCACGGGGCTGTCGCAAATCACCTTCGCCACCCAATTTTCTGAGTCCTCGGGCTCCTGACGCTCATGCGCCTATCCGCCTGGCTGCACAAGCAATTGCCAAAGATCTGGACTTCTCGGGGTTGGATCGCCTGGCTGTTGCTTCCCTTTGCACTCATCCATGCCGCTTTGCTCTGGGCCCGCGCTCTGCTCTGGCGCTGGGGCTGGCGTCATGCGCATCGTCTGTCGGTGCCGGTGATTGTGGTGGGCAACGTGGTGGCCGGCGGTGCCGGCAAAACCCCACTCACCATCGCCGTGGTGAAGCATCTACAGCAACGGGGCTGGCATGTGGGCGTGATCTCACGCGGACATGGCCGCAAGACGCACGACGCACGCGCTGTCATGGCCGACAGCCAGCCCAGCGAGGTGGGTGATGAACCCTTGCTGATCCATCAAAAAACCGGTGCCCCCGTGTGGGTGGCGAGCCTGCGTGCCGAAGGCGGACGGGCCTTGTTGCAAGCGCACCCCGAGGTCAATATTTTGGTGTGCGACGACGGCCTGCAGCACTGGGCCCTGGCTCGGGACCTGGAAATTTGCGTCATGGACGATCGCGGCGTAGGCAACGGCTGGCTGCTGCCGGCCGGTCCTTTGCGCGAGCCCTGGCCCCGGTCAGTGGACTTGCTGCTGCACACCGGCCCCAATGACTTGCCGGGCGGCTTTCAGGCGCAGCGACAATTGGCCCCACTGGCGCACGATGCGCATGGCCGCAGCCTGGCTTTGTCCAGCTTGATCGGTCAGCCCGTCGATGCGGTAGCCGGTCTGGCTCGCCCCGAGGCGTTTTTTGCCATGCTGCGCGCAGTCGGCCTGGAACTGAACCAGACCACCGCCTTGCCCGACCATTTTGACTTCGCAGTCGGGTCGCCAACCCAATCAGATTGCCTCTTGCTGTGCACAGAAAAAGACGCGACCAAACTCTGGCTGCACCAGCCTGAGGCCCTGGCCGTCCCCTTGGTGCTGACGCCCGAAGCCGCGTTCTGGCTGGCGCTGGACAAGCGCCTTGCTGAAAAACCGTTTCACTGAAACGACCCGACTGGACAGCCAAAACCGCAAACCGATTTGTCTTGCGCCGTTATCATTGCCCCATGGACACCAAACTGCTTGAACTGCTGGTCTGCCCGGTCACCAAAGGGCCGCTGGATTTTGACCGAGAGGCCCAGGAGCTGCTCTCGCGCAGCGCCCGCCTGGCTTATCCCGTGCGCAAGGGCATTCCCATCCTGCTCGAAAACGAAGCGCGCACCCTGAGTGACGAGGAAATCGAGAAGCTGGCTGCTTTGCGTCCCCCGATCTGAAAGCCCACGCATGCGTCAGCCCCTGCCCGACGGCCACTTCACTGTCCTGATCCCTGCGCGCATGGCGTCCAGTCGCCTGCCCGGCAAACCTCTGGCCGACATCGCCGGACTGCCTATGGTCGTACGGGTGGCACAGCGCGCCAGGCTGTCGAATGCCGCCCAAGTGGTGGTGGCCGCCGATGACGAACGCATCGTGGCCGCTTGCGCAGCCCATGGTGTGCAGGCCCTCTTGACCCGCCAGGACCACGTCAGCGGCAGCGACCGTCTAGCTGAGGCCTGCCAGTTGCTGGGCCTCAGTCATGAGGCCGTGGTGGTCAACGTGCAAGGCGACGAGCCGCTCATCGAGCCCACCCTCATCAACCAAGTGGCCCAACTGCTTATTGATCGGCCAGAGGCCAGCATGAGCACAGCCGCCCACGCCATCACCCTGCTGGCCGACTTCTGTAACCCGAATGCAGTCAAAGTGATCACGGACGCCCGCCAGATGGCGCTTTATTTCAGCCGCGCACCCATTCCCTGGTGGCGCGATGGGCAAAATGCCGCTTCTGATTTGGGCAAGGACCACGAACCCTTCTCCCAGCTTCCCAGCCCGCCGCCCCTGCGACATGTGGGCATTTACGCCTACCGCGCCGGTTTTTTAGCCCAGTTCCCCCAACTGCCACCCGCGCCCATTGAGCAGCTGGAGTCTCTGGAGCAGCTGCGCGCCCTGTGGCACGGACACCGCATTGCCGTTTACACCACCGATCAGGCCCCCGGCCCGGGAGTGGACACCCCAGAAGATTTGGAACGCGTTCGCGCCGTGCTCGGAACGTAAGCCCGGATTGAGCCTCGCGTGATATTCTCGCCTCAGTTGTCAGCCACACCATGGGTCCCCTCGAGACCCGGCTGACCCACTCCATGACAAGCTATAAGGAACTTCCATGAGACTGATTTTGTTGGGCGCACCCGGCGCAGGCAAAGGCACCCAAGCCACTTTCATTTGCCAGAAATTCAACATTCCCCAAATATCGACCGGCGACATGCTGCGTGCCGCCGTAAAAGCCGGCACCCCGCTGGGCTTGCAAGCCAAAGCCGTCATGGAATCGGGTGGACTGGTCAGCGACGATCTGATCATCAACCTGGTCAAGGAACGCATTGCCCAATCGGATTGCGTCAACGGCTTCTTGTTCGACGGCTTTCCCCGCACCATCCCCCAAGCTGACGCCATGAAGGCTGCAGGCGTTAAGCTCGACTACGTGCTTGAAATCGATGTCCCTTTTGATGCCATCATCGAACGCATGAGCGGCCGCCGCTCGCACCCCGCCTCGGGCCGCACTTACCACGTCACGTTCAACCCTCCGAAAGTGGCAGGCGTGGACGACGTGACCGGCGAGCCCCTGGTGCAGCGCGCCGACGACCAGGAAGAAACCGTCAAGAAGCGTCTTCAGGTCTACAGCGACCAGACCCGCCCCTTGGTGGACTACTACGCCAACTGGGCCCAGACCGATGCCGCCTCTGCGCCCAAGTACCGCGCCATCAGTGGCACGGGCAGCGTGGAAGACATCACTGCGCGCGCATTTGCCGCACTGGCCCAATAATCCACTTCGCGCAGCCTTCGGGCTGCACCCAAACGACAAGCCCCTTTTAGGGGCTTTGTTGTTGGCGGACGACACACCGAGGCTCTGAGCACAACGTCTTCACCTCGGCCTCGCCAGTTCAGGTTCAATTTCAGTCTTTTTTTCATGGCAAGCTTGCACAAACAGGAAAACTGTTTAAAAATACAGTCACTGGATGAAAAAACAGCCCAGTCCCCACCAGGAGACCGCCATGACCGACAGCCCCAAACTCACCGCTCGCCAACAAGAAATTCTGGAACTGATCCAGAACACCATCGCCAACACCGGCGCGCCACCGACCCGCGCCGAAATCGCCAACGTGCTGGGTTTCAAATCACCCAACGCCGCAGAAGAGCACCTGAAGGCCCTTGCGCGCAAGGGCGCGATAGAGTTGGTCAGCGGCACCTCGCGCGGCATTCGACTCAAAGGCAGCTCGCGCAGCAGCTTGCGCGCACCCTCTGATATGTTCAGCCTGAGCCTGCCCGGGCTGGGTCAGCTGTGCCTGCCTTTGGTGGGGCGTGTGGCAGCGGGCTCGCCCATCCTGGCGCAAGAACACGTCGACCGCACCTACCAACTCGAAAGCAGCCTGTTTGCCCAGCAACCCGACTACCTGCTGCGGGTGCGTGGCATGTCCATGCG
>JBIKRC010000395.1:0-6258 GCA_044349375.1 Limnohabitans sp. | reverse complement strand
TTTGCAGCGAGCGTGGCCAAAGGCGAGCCGGGCGTTATTCACCTTATCTATGATCGTTCGCGTGATCGGGCGTTGCCCTCCCTGTACGAGCTAGAGAAACTTCTGCGCGCCTACAACCGCGAATGGGGCAGCGGACGATTACTCCTGAGGGGAATTGGCGAAACCGTGGCCAACCCCATCGCCATTGAAGTGCGTGACCTCTCGACACCACAAAGCTCGGGCGCGCTGGTTCTCTTTTTGATTGCCTATTACGGTTTGTTTGCGGCCGTTATGGGCGGCATGGCCGCAGCCGTTGACACCATTGCGGGTGAGCGTGAACGCAGCTCTTTAGAGCCCTTGCTGACTACTTCGGTCAGGCCACTGGAACTCGCAGCAGGAAAGTTGGCGTCAGTGGTCGTGCTCAACGCTTGCACAGTCATACTGACGCTCACAGGTTTTTACCTGATACTGGGTTTTGCACCACTGCCGGCTGTTGGGATTCCTTTTCTATTTGGACTCAGCGAATTGGTGAAATTTTTTCTCGTGCTGGCGCCTTTGATCATTCTCATGCCATCTGTTTTTCTCTATCTCGGTGCGCGAGCACGATCGTACAAGGAAGCACAGTCCAACGTCGCACTGCTTTTTTTTGTTGCATCGTTGGCACCCATTGTGCAAATGTTCTTGCAAAAGAAAGAGCCCGCCTGGCTGAGCTGGGTCCCTGTATCGGGCCAGTACGGACTGTTGTCGCGAGTGCTGCGGGGGGAGGCATTGCCCATGGAGGAGTTGCTCCAGTCCTACGCAATACCCACCATGCTGACACTCGTTGCATTGGTCAGCGTTGCGCGCTTGTTCGCAAGAGAATCAGCACTGGCCGCCAACCCTTAAGGCATAAATATTCACAATTTTGTTCCGTGTGACTGGCGCAGGGCTTGCATGAAAAATCAGTTAGGTTTAAACTGATTTTGGTAGTTTTGTCAGTGCAAATTGCTTCTAAACGGAATATTGACAAAATCCTGTAACTCAACAAGTGCAAACTCTTTGACGAGCATGCCGAATGCCTGCCAATGTTCACTGGTCAGCATTGCCCCGCAGAGCCCTTCAGAGTCGCTTTTTCATCCATCAACCCCATGGGACCAATATGTTCGCGATAGAGTATCAAATTGGTAAAACCGAAAAAAAGGTGTCTTCCTGTGAACTAGACCAGTGCACGGTTGGCAAAGCACCAGACAACTTGATTGTGCTGCGCGGCTGGTCGGTTGGGAAAAAGCACGCCACCATTTACAAAAGGTCATCTCAAATTTACATCGAAGACCATGGTGCGATGAGTGGCACCGAGGTCAATGGCAAAGCTGTGACGGGTGAATATGGACCGCTCACAGACAGCGACATGATCACGATTGGCGACAACTCTCTGAGGGTTTTCCTTAGTGACACAGCACCGATGGTCAGCCCTGCCCCCGCAGAAAAGTCCGCGGATGTTTTGCCTACCGCTTCGGTGACAGTCCCCACAGTGGCAGCTGAAAACAAAACAGCGACCTCGCCAGAAACACAAACAGCCGATGAAATACTGTCCAAGCAAGTCAAGTTGAACGACGCCAAAAGGTTTCTTCACAGCAAGCTCATTGAGCAGATGGATTTTCGACGCCTCGATGTGAGCGGGATGTCCGAGGACAGCCTGCGCGACGTTGCCAAGGCGACGATTGAGGATGTGATCCAGCAGGCGAATTTTTCGGATCCGGACATTGATCTTAAAAACTTGGCCAGAGACCTCCTCAACGAGGTGGTGGGTTTAGGCCCGCTGGAAGAGCTGCTCGCGGACAACGACATCTCCGAGATCATGGTGAACCGTTTTGACGAGATCTACATTGAGAAAAAAGGCCGATTAACCAAAGCCGTCATCACGTTCAGCAACGACAAGGCTGTGCTGAGCGCGATTGAAAGAATTGTGGCGCCCTTGGGCCGTCGCATTGACGAGAGTTCGCCCATGGTGGATGCCCGGCTGAAGGATGGCTCGCGGGTCAATGCGGTTATTCCGCCTTTGGCTCTCAAAGGTTGCAACATCACCATTCGAAAGTTTTCAAAGAACAAGTTGGTTGACAAAGACATGATCAACTATGGATCAGTCACAACCGAGATGATGCAATTTCTGCAGATTGCGGTCCATCACGCGGCCAACATCATCATCTCTGGCGGCACTGGATCGGGCAAAACCACCTTGCTCAACGTCCTGTCCAATTACATTCCGGACGATGAGCGAATTGTCACGGTAGAGGACGCTGCTGAATTGCAACTGGCCAAGCCCCACTTGATATCTTTGGAATCCAGACCTCCGAATTCGGAAGGTAAAGGATCGGTGTCGATACGTGAGTTGGTGAAGAACTGCCTGCGAATGAGGCCTGACCGCATTGTGGTGGGTGAGTGCCGGGGAGGTGAAGCTTTGGACATGTTGCAAGCCATGAACACTGGACACGATGGTTCCATGACGACAGCGCACGCGAACACCCCAAGGGATTGCATTGCCCGTCTCGAGGTGATGACCTTGATGTCAGGCCTTGATTTGCCGATCCGCGCTATTCGGGAGCAGATTTCATCAGCCGTTCACATGATTGTTCAGCAGAGTCGTTTTCCGGATGGCAGTCGAAAGATCACTCACATCACCGAGGTGGTCGGTATGGAAGGCGATATTGTTCAACTCCAAGACATTTTCCTCTTCAAGCAAGACGGTTACGATGAAAAGGGGAAAATAAGGGGCAAATTCATAGCCACAGGAAATATTCCTGATTTTTGCCAGGACATGGCAAAACGTGGATTACCTGTTGACCTTTCCATCTTCAGAGCGGAGAACAATCAATAATGGACATCGCTGTTGTATTGGTATTTATTGCGCTCACGGCCATCATGTCGTGGGTAAGTATTGTTATTTTGAGTCGTAAGGGGCTTGAAAAACACAAGGTGAATCTGGAAAAAAATACCAGATCTACCCTTGAGTCGATGTATATTTTTGTCGATACAGACAAGATCTTCTGGCTCAGCATCGTTGCTGTGATTTTGGTGCCCATATTGCTTTGGTTTATCTTCGCCAATCCCGTTGTACCCATTATTGGGGGTATTGCAACTTATTTTGCGCCGAAGATGATTGTCAAAAATATGAATAAAAAAAGGATTGAATTATTTGAAAGACAATTGCCGGACGCTTTGCTGATGGTGTCGGGCAGCATGCGTGCGGGCGCAAGCCTTGTTGTCGGCATGGAATCCATGGCCAGAGAATCCAAGCCTCCTTTGTCCCAAGAATTCTCAATGCTGCTGGCAGAGCAGCGTCTGGGCGTGGATTTTGATGTCGCCCTCACGAACATGGAAAAGCGCATGCCCGTGCCAGATTTTGTTCTGTTGGTGGCTGCGATGCGCATCACACGAGAGGTCGGGGGGAATTTTGCAGAGATCTTGGAATCTCTTTCGAACACACTGCGCCGCAAACATGAAATGGAAGGCAAGATCAACGCATTGACGGCCCAGGGGCGAATGCAGGGCATTGTCATGGCAGCACTCCCTTTGTTTTTGATGGCGATCTTGACGTTCATGGAGCCTGAGGCCATGGCGCCTCTTTATAACACCATGATGGGGTGGGCGACACTGGTCGTGGTATTTGTAATGATATTTATCGGCTACATGGGTATCCGAAAAATTGTAAACATAGACGTGTGAATATGGAACCCATTGCCATCATCATTGGTTTTTCAATCAGCTTTGCGCTGGTGATTATTTATTATATTTTCACATCGGTCACCAAAGTCGTGCCGGCGGAAGATCGTAACTATATGGACCCGCTGCCGCCCTTGGTCCGTTTGATTTGGCCCATGATACTTTTATTAGAGTACCACTTGACCTCAAAGATCAGCGCTGAAAAGCTGGAAAAGGTCACGACCCGTCTCAATCTCAGCGGGGTGTCCTTTCTGATGAACGCCGAGCAGTTTTATGCCTTGAGATTTGTTTCGATTCTGATCGTTGCTGGGCTGGTTCTTCTGATGCAAATGATGCTCGGCGAGTTTTCGTTGATGTATTTGGTTTTGGGCATGTTATTGGGTTTTTATTATCCTGACATCTGGTTGTCTGATGCAAGAAAAAAACGAGTCAAGCTTGTGCAAAAAGCCATGCCCATGTTTTTGGATTTCATCACGATGGCCGTTGAAGCTGGCTTGAACTTAACGGGTGCGCTCAACCAAGTGGTACAAAAAGGACCGCAAGGCGCGCTCAAGCAAGAGTTTTTCATGGTGGTCCGAGACCTGCGCTCAGGTCTGCCCAGGGCTGAAGCTTTGCGCCGGATGGAGCTGCGGTTGCAGATTCCCGAGGTATCCAGTTTTGTAGGCACGGTCATTCAGGCTGAAAAAATGGGGGCCTCCCTCGGGAAAGCGCTCCGCTCTCAGGCTGAGCAACGCAGAACAGAACGGTTTCAGCGGGCCGAAAAACAAGCCATGGAAGCGCCTGTCAAATTGATCGGCCCATTGATGGTGTTCATATTCCCAGTGACCTTCATCGTCATCGGATTCCCGATCGCGATGAAGTTTTTGGCCTCGGGGGCTTTTTGAGAAAAGGTGCACTTTTTGACAGCGCATCTGACCTGTGTCTGGTGGCACAGGTCATGTTGGCCTCTGCTTGGTGGGACCGAGCCCGTGGCCTCCTTGGCAAACCCCCTTTAAAAAGCGGTCAAGGTCTGTTGATTTCGCCCTGTAAATCGATCCACACGTTCGGGATGCGTTACCCCATTGATGTTGTATTTCTGGATGCAAATTGGACGGTGTGCAAGATCATTTCAAGTTTACCAATGGCCAGATTCAGTGGGTCCGTGGTGGCGCGCATGACCCTGGAGTTGCCTGCAAACGAAGCCTCAAGGATTCAGCTTTCAGCGGGCAGCCGCCTGGTATGGCGGGAGAGCATCGCATGATGAAGTGCTGGCGAACTCTGGCGCTCGTGTTCGTGGCCTTGTCGCTTGGCGCCTGTGCGTCTTCGACGCAAAATCAATCTGATGCAGGCCGACAAGCACCGCTGCAAGAAATGCAGGCCATGCATGCGACCGCTCAGGCCGCCTACAACCGAGATGACTTGAGGCTCGCGCAAACCACCTACGAAAAAATCGTTGCGCAAGCTGATGTGGACCCCGAAACTTGGTACATGCTTGGCAACGTTTATGCCCGAAATGCCGAGAACGAGAAGGCCGTATGGGCTTACAGAAACTCATTGCGCATGAATCCCAAGGACGCCCGTGTCTGGAACAACATCAGCGTCATCCTCCTCAAAGAGGCGTGGGAGGCTGCATCCAACGCCAAAAAAACAGCTGCAAGAGAAGAGCCCGCTTACGCCAACAGCACAGCGATTGTCGACGTGCTCTCAGGCCTGAGCTTTCTAGGCTCAAAACTGCCGCCTCAAAACCCCAAGCCTGTGTCTTTGAGCGGCGCCTCTTCTGTTTCGAGTGCGCCGTCACAGCCCACATTGGTGCCACAGCCTCAGCCTCAGCCGGTCTTGCAGCAAGCTGACGGACCACCCGTGCAGCTGACGGCCATGCCTAAAGCACAACTGACTGCTTTTGTTCCTGTGAGCGTGCTTTCATCGGACCCGAAAAGCGGCCCAAATGCCAAGCTGACCGAGATCAAGGCTGAACCCTTGGTCAACATGGCCCCCGAAAAGACAGCCGAAGGCGTTATGCCTGCCATGAAGAGCGATGCCCCAAAACCGTTACCCACCGTGCAATTGGACACGCCCCCCAAAGAAGCACCAACAGACGGCATTAAAAATCGCCCGCGATCGCCCGTCACCCGGGTCATCGGCAGCTCGACATCGGTCAAACCCTCTGTGATCAACGTCAAGGCCATTGAAAGGTTGCACATCGTCAGCAAAAGCCCCAACGGTGGCTCTGACAATGATGTGGTGTTGCTCAAAGGGGCCGCCATGAGGGTGCCCGTATCGCCCGAAGCGGTGTACAGATTTTTGAGCAAAGAAGCCCCCATCGTCACCTACCAGGGCAAAGAGATTTCCAAGGAAACCCTGTCGACGACATGGGTTCAATTTGTTTCGGTGGTCCAGCCATGAATACCCTCCCAGGCTCGTCACGCGCTCAAAGTCGTCGCCTGAAGCGGCGGCAAGGCATGGGTGGGCAGTCGTTGGTTGAATTTCTCATTTTGCTGCCCTCGCTTTTGCTGATTGTTTTTGGGATCATCCAGTTTTCTTTGATTTTTCAAGCGAACAGCATTCTTCGCCATGCCGCTTTCATTGGCGCGCGGCAAGGCG
>JBIKRC010000117.1:0-6320 GCA_044349375.1 Limnohabitans sp. | reverse complement strand
GCAACGCCCGGGCGATCTCTTTGTCTGGCATGCCCAGCATCACCAAGCGTGCGGTGTCCTGCTCACGCGGTGTCAAGCGCTGAGACAAGGTGTTGAGCGGCAGGTCCAGCGTCTTTGTGGGCCGTTGAGCCCTGGCCAGTGCGGTCACAAACGCCGGTTGCAACATGTCCAACAAACGCAACTCATCGTGTGAAAAGTTCTCTCGCCGCTTGTCACGCCAGATGCGCATGTCGCCGAGATTCTGCCCCTGGTGCCAGGCATACAGGTTCACCCCCCAATACAGGCCGTCTTTGTTCAAAAAGTCATTGAAGAATTCGGTTTTTTTCAGCTCTTCAAGGGACAAAACATCGGTCGCACGCACGGCCACCTGGTATCGCTGCATTTGGGGCGTGATCGGGTCGTGAAACTGGTAATAGCTTTCATAGGCCCGAAGATTGATGGGGTCCATGTTGATCTGGGTGGGCCGTGCAAAGCTCAAAGAACCCGGCTGCCAGACGTAACTGGCATAAAACTGCGCCCCCAACAATTGCATGACCAAGTCACCCATGATTTCACGGATTTCCAATTCTTCATGCGGTTCGGCCAGCGTTTGCATGATCTGGCCAAGCAGCACAGTTTGCTTTGCGCTGAGGTACATGCTCACTCCTTGAAAGCCTGCGGTTTAGAACGTGGATTAGATGTCGAGCAGGACAAAATCCCTATCGGGTTTATCCCATCCTTGAAAACAAGGATGCACACCAGGGCGTTGGCTCAGGGCAGCAACAACTGCTCGATGCGCTCGCACAATTGTTCGGGTTCAAAAGGCTTGAGCATCACATCACTGAGTCCAGCCGATGTGAAGCGCGCCAGATCCAAGGGGTTGACGTTGGCGGTCAAACCCAAAATCGGCACCTGGGTGATGCGCACAACGGGGTCCTGACGGATGAGGCGTGTCGCGTCGATCCCGTCCATGACCGGCATGACCATGTCCATGAAAACCAGGTCCACCGCTTGCTGGCGCAACAGGTCCAACGTCTTTTGCCCATCCTCCGCCTCCAGCACGGTGCTGTGAGGCCAAGTGTTTTGCAAAACCTGTTTGAGGAGCAATCGGTTCACGGGGTGGTCGTCGGCCACCAAAAAAGTCCAGCCCCGGTCGGCACTTTGCAGCGGCTGCTGGTGCTGCTCGGATGACTTGGCGGGTGGGGCGGCCGGCGTCAATGGCAGTTGCAACCAAAAGCGAGAGCCTTGACCGGGTTCGCTTTCGAAGCCGATTTCACCACCGAGCAATTGGGCCAATTTCTGTGAAATGGCCAGCCCCAGGCCATTGCCCCCGTACAGGGTTTGTGTGTCGTTTTCAGCCTGGGTAAAGCGCTTAAAGATCTGGTCTTGCCGCTCTTTGACGATGCCAATGCCGGTGTCCTGCACCGAAAACTCCACGCCAGGATCGGTCCAGCGCACCTGCAAAACCACCGAGCCCTGGTGCGTGAACTTGAGCGCATTGCCCAGCAAGTTCACCAGCACCTGCATCAGGCGATGGCGGTCGGTGTGCACCCAAACGGGCAAGGCCGGGTCCAACACCAGGCGGTACGCCAAGTCCATGCTTTCCACACGGGGCTTGAACAACTCGAAAGCATGTTCTGCGGTGTGGCGAAGCTCAAAGGTTTCGGGCTGGATGGCCAATTGCCCTGACTGCAGTTGCGAGTAATCCAGGATGTCGTTGATCACCGTCATCAGATGATCGGCCGACTGGCGTGTGTGGTTGAGCACCTTCAGGGCTTCGGGCTTGCCTTGAACCCGTGCCAACAGCAAAGCATTGAAGCCCAGTATGGCATTCATGGGTGTGCGCAACTCATGGCTCACGGTGGCGATGAAGTGCTCACGCATGACCGAGGCATGCTCTAACGCCTCGCGCCCGGCCTCCAGTTCGCGTTGGTGCTCGCGGCTTTCTTCCAGCGCTTGGCGGTACATGTGGTCGTACATCAAGGGCACCACAATCAACACGCACGTCACCAGCGCATAGGTCATAAAAGACGAGGGCACATGCGCCATGCCCGTTTCAAAGGATTGAATCCAGCCCAAATGGTTGGACACGGCCATGACCAGCTGCAAGACCATCACGACCAAAAGCCAAAAAATGCCCGCCCTGCGGTTGATCACGTAAAAAGGGGTCAAAGGCAAGATCAACATCCAGGCCAACCGTGGCGAATAAACACCCCCGGTGACCCAGGCTGCATAGAACAAAATCACCGCCCCCAGGCCTGTGCCCAGATGCGTCGCCCAGATCAGGGAAAAGCCTTGGTTGGTCAAGACCAACAGCACCAACAGGCAGAATGCAAAACCGCTGAACATCACGTTGGCATAGGGATAGGGGCTGACCATGGCGTAGGTCAAGAGCACCGCGATCAGCACAGCCACAAAGAAAAACACGTAGGGCATCTTGCCCTCTTGAAAACGGGCGGGCAAACGTGCCACCATGTGGGCCATCGCTGCGCTTGACCAGGCCATTGCTTTCACGACAGGCCCTTTCTCGCCAAAGCCACATGATGGCCCACGGTGCGCATCAGAATGACCGTGTCCATGGGCTTGTGCAGCACCTCATTCATACCAGCAGCCAAGCAGCGTTCTCGGTCCACGGGGTTGGTGTTGGCCGTGAGCGCCAGGATGGGCATGCGGGCCGCGATGGCTGGAAACTGCTGGCGAATTTGCCGTGTGACCTGCATGCCGTCCATGTCCGGCATGATCATGTCGATCAGGGCCACATCGAACAACTGCTGGTCGATCAGGCTGAGCGCTTGAGCGCCACTGTCCACCGTGGTGATCTGCGCATTGGGCCAGCATTTTTGCAATTGCAACTGGGCCACCATCAGGTTGACCTTGTTGTCGTCCACCACCAGGATGCTCAAGGCTTCGTCGCTCAAGTTGTCATCGGTCAAAGCCACAAGGGAATCTGTGCTCTGCGCCGCTTGCAAGGGGATCTCAAACCAGAAACAAGCGCCACGCCCTTCCTGGCTGTCCACCCCGATCTGGCCCCCGTGAAGCGTCACCAGTTTTTCGCACAGCGTCAAACCCAGACCCGTGCCGCCAAACGCCCGGTTGGTTTGCACATCGGCGTGTTCGAAGCGCCGAAAAATATGCGCCTGCCGTTCACGGGGAATGCCCCGTCCAGAGTCCTGCACCTCCAAGCGTATCCATTCGCCTTGGGCCTTCATGCGCACCGTTACCAATCCCTGGTGGGTAAATTTGATGGCGTTGTCGACCAAGTTGTTCAGGATTTGCAGCAACCGGTTGGGGTCGCCGTGCACCCGCGCAGCCAACTCAGCGTCCCGCTCAAAATGCAAAGCCAAGCCTTTGTTGTGTGCTTTTTCGCCGTGCCGTTGCTGCAACTCGTCTTGCAGGGTCTGCAGCGAAAAGTCCACACGGTTCAGGCGCATCTTGCCCGCCTGCAGCTGAGAAAAATCCAGGATGTCGTTGACCACCTGCAGCAAATGTTCGGTTGAGCGGCGGATGTGCCCGACCACCGCCAAAGGTTCGGGCTCGTCGGCCAGCTCCCGGCTCAGCACCCCGTTGAAGCCCAAAATCACATTCATGGGGGTGCGCAGTTCGTGGCCAACAGCAGCCACAAATTCGTCCTTGTGCGCCTGTGCCCGAATCAGCGCTTCATGCGTGGCCTTGAGCTCATCGTTGCGTTGGTTGAGTTTGCGCAGCTGAACCTTGTGCAGGTGTTCATAAATGCGCACCCCCATCATCAGGTTCAAAAGCGCCAGTACGTGGTTCATATAGGCCCAGGTCACCACCGAGGAGGACACATCGACGTGGCTGCCCACAATGCCCCACCATGTCATCGCGGTCAGGCCCAGAATGGCCAACAGCATGATGCCGATCCAGACCACGGTGGCTGCGCGTCCCAGCATCAGCAAGACCGGCACCGACAACACGTTGAGCCAAACCACGGCTGTCGAGTTGATGCCGCCCGTGCACATGGCCGTGTAAACAACCAGCAACACCGTGAGCGCAGTCACCGCATGAACGATGTATTCAAAAATGGCGCGGATGCGGACCACCGCAAACAAGCACACCGCCAACACCGACACCACCAAATTGGCCTGTGCCACCGGCTCAAGCGGCGTGAAACAATAACCAAAAAAGGTTGTCCCGCACACCAACATCAAATAGATGGTGAGCATTTCCTGGCGCATAAACCCATCGGGGCGAAACAAACTTCGCCACACCATCTGGGACCAGTTTTGTGCCTGTTTCAACGAGCGCTCAACCTCGCAGTTTGTCGATCAGCCCGTTGAGTTCGTCGAGCGAACCAAACTGGATGCTCAACTCACCCATTTCTTCCATCTTGCCCATGCGCTTGACGCGTTTTTTGACGCGCACCTCGACCTGGGCCATCAACAGATCTGACAGTTCTTCTTCGACCCGGCGCACGTCGCGCGACTTCTCCTTCTTGGGCTTTTGCGTGACCAGATTGAACTCGGCGCCCAATTTTTTGGCCAGGCTTTCCGCCTCACGCACCGACAGTTTTCTGGCCGCAATCTGGTTGGCGGCCGTGATTTGGGCCGCTTTGTCCAGGGGCAACAAGGCGCGGGCATGGCCCATGTCCAGGTCACCCGCCATGAGCATGGTCTGCACCGGGTCAGCCAGGTTGAGCAAGCGCAGCAAGTTGCTGGCGGCACTGCGCGAGCGGCCTACTGCCTTCGCGGCAGTTTCGTGCGTAAGCCCAAACTCTTTGATCAAGCGTTGCAAACCCTGGGCTTCTTCCAGTGGATTGAGGTCTTCGCGCTGGATGTTTTCGATGAGGGCCATGGCCGCCGCGGCCTCGTTGGGCACATCGCGCACCAAAACAGGGACGGATTCCAGACCTGCCAGGCGTGAGGCGCGAAAGCGGCGCTCGCCTGCAATGATTTCGTACTTACCGGCGTTGGGGCCGTCGGTGAGTTGACGGACCAGAATCGGCTGCATGATGCCTTGCGCCTTGATCGACTCGGCCAGTTCGTACAGAGCACCTTCGTCCATGCGGGTGCGCGGCTGGTACATGCCGGCCACCATCTGCTCGAGCTTGAGCAGGCTGGGCTGTCCGCTGTTGGCCACAACCGGGGCGTCTTCCACTTTGGGGCCCAACAGGGCTTCGAGTCCGCGGCCAAGGCCTTTCGGTTTTTTGGTGACCATGGTCATTCCTTCATGAGGGTTTGCAAGAGCGCATGGCCTTGAGGCCAGGCGCCTAAAGATGAATCAGCATTGATGTGCCCGGCCAGTCCCAAGTCGAGCCATGAAGCGCCCCAATCTTGCGCCAGGGCCTGGGCACGGTCTGCGCGGCAATAGGGGTCATTCTGGCTGCCCACCAGAATGCTTTTGAATGGCAAGGGCTGGCGCACGATGGGCGTCCAACCGGAAAATCGGTCGCGCATCTCTTGCTCTTCCACGTCGCCGGGCGCCACCAACAAAGCGCCTCGTACGCGGGCGGTGTGTCGTGAAAACGAGGCCCAAGCCGCCGTCAAAATGCACCCCAAACTGTGCGCCACCAGCACCACCGGACCGGGTGTATCGATGACCACCTCGTCCAACCGGGCCAGCCAGTCACCCCGCAGGGGGTGCAACCAGTCGTTTTGCTCGACGACGGTGTACCCATAAACATGCGCCCAGTGCGTTTGCCAATGACCGGGTCCACTGCCTTGCCAGCCGGGCAAGATCAAAACGCTGACCGAGGTCCCTTTCGCGCTTTGGCGTGAGCCTGCGCCTGCGCCTGTGTCTTCGGTCAAATTGATCATGGCGCGAAGGGTCTCTCGGCTCACAGCGTGGGGGCACGTTTGACCATTTCGCGGGCAAACTCCACATAGGCTTGGCTGCCCTTGGCTGAGGGGTCAAACACCACGCCAGGCAAGCCATAACTGGGCGCTTCGGCCAAGCGCACGTTGCGGGGGATCACGGTGTCAAATACCTTGTCCCCAAAGTGCGCCTTAAGCTGGTCGCTGACCTGCATCTGCAATGTGACGCGTGGGTCGAACATGACCCGCAACAGGCCGATGATTTTCAAGTCCTTGTTCAGGTTGGCGTGCACCTGTTTGATGGTGTTGACCAGATCCGTCAAACCTTCCAAGGCAAAGTATTCACACTGCATGGGCACAATCACGCCATGGGCCGAGCACAAGCCATTGAGGGTGAGCATGGACAAAGACGGCGGGCAGTCGATCAGCACAAAGTCGTAATCCCCATCCACAGCGGCCAAGGCGGTTTTCAGCCGCTGATCACGGTGCTCCAGCTGCACCAGTTCGACCTCGGCACCAGCCAGTTCGCGGTTGGCGCTGAGCACGTCGTAACCACACTTTTCGGCCTTG
>JBIKRC010000116.1:0-6339 GCA_044349375.1 Limnohabitans sp. | reverse complement strand
TGAATTGAAATATCGGACATGTGGTTTTGGTCTGGCGCATGCTGCAAAGCCATTAAGAAACAACATGTCCGATATTTCAATTCAAAACCTTTACAAGACCTACCCGGGTGCCACACCCGTCAAGGCCCTGGAAGACATCCAATTGCAGGTCGCTCCGGGGGAATTGGTGGCCTTGCTTGGGCCTTCGGGCTGCGGCAAATCCACCTTGCTCAACCTGATTGCCGGGTTTGAGCAGCCCACAGCGGGCCAGTTGTTGGTCAATGGTGGCCTTGTCAGCGCACCTGGGCCTGACCGGGGCGTGGTTTTTCAAGAAGCCGCATTGTTCCCCTGGCTGAGTGTCTGGGACAACGTGATTTTCGGCCCCAAGGTGCAGGGCATGGCGCGCAGCGAATACGAAGACCGCGCCCATGAAATGATCAAGATCGTGGGCCTGAGCGATTTCAAGAACCACTTGCCGGTGCAACTGTCGGGTGGCATGCGCCAACGTGTGGGCATTGCCCGCATCCTGACGCTGGGCTCACGCGTGCTGCTGATGGACGAGCCCTTTGGTGCGCTGGATGCCCAAACCCGTTTGACCATGCAAGAGTTGCTGCTCACGGTGTGGCAAAAGCTCAAACCCACCATCATCTTTGTCACGCACGACATCGACGAGGCGATCTTTTTGGCCAGCTCGATTTACGTGATGTCGGCCCGCCCGGGCCGCATCCAGACCAAGATCACCGTGCCGCTGGCGCGTCCTCGCACCGTGGCCGACACGGCCAGCGAAACCTTTGCATCGCTCAAGCTCGAGATCCTCAACCTCATCCGACACTGACATGGCCAACCCCCGCATTCCTTACCGCTTCTCCAACGATGGGCCCGCATTGAAGGCTGCGCCACAAGGCGCCATCATGGTGCACTTGGTGGTGAACGTGGAGCATTGGCAGTTTGAGTCGAGCATGCCGCGCACCATCATCACGCCACCGCACGGCAAAGAGACGGTGCCCGATGTGCCCAACTTCAGCTGGGCCGACTACGGCATGCGGGCAGGCCTGCCGCGCATCTTGCGGGCCATCCAAGACCGGGGGCTGCCCGCTTCTACCAGCTTCAACGCCGGGGTCATCACCGCCTACCCGCAAGCGGCGCAAGCCATGCACGATGCAGGCTGGGAGTTCATTGGCCATGGGGTCCACCAAAAAAGCCTGAACCACAACCAGGGCGAGTCCGAAGAATCGTTGATCGCCATGAGCCTGGACATGATCGAGCGCTTCACGGGCAAGCGCCCCCGAGGCTGGCTCAGCCCTGGCTTGCGCGAAACACACGACACCCCCGAGTTGCTGAAAAAACAGGGCGTGGATTACGTTTTTGACTGGGTGGTGGACGATGTGCCCAGTTGGATGCAAACGCGCAACGGGCCTTTGCTGGCCATGCCCTACAACCTGGAAATCAACGACTCGATTGTTTACGCCATCGAGAAACACACCAGCGACGACATGTACGAACGCCTGGCACGCACGCTGGCCTTGTTTGAGCGCGAAGCGACCACGCACCCCCGCGTGCTGGCCATTGGCCTTCACCCGCACCTGATCGGTGTGCCGCACCGCTTTGCCAGCTTCGAGCGCATGCTGGACTTGCTGATGAAGTCACCCCAGGTGTGCTTCATGAATGGCGGGCAGATTGCCGACTGGTACACCGCACAGGTGCCCGCGCCCAGCGCCTGATGGGGGGGTGCGCAACCCCTGGCGCAGTCTTGATTTAGAAACCCGGGCAAGCACAATGACTTGCCCCACCTGCAGGCCTTTTGCATGAACCTCGAACTCGAACACAAACAAGTCATCGTCACAGGTGGCTCCAAAGGCATCGGCCTGGCCATTGCGCTGAACTTTGCGCGTGAAGGTGCGAATCCCGTGTTGGTCTCGCGCCAGCGCAGCAACCTGGACGCCGCTCTGGCTGCCTTTGCCCAAGAGGGCTTGGCCGCTCCCGCCATCGCCGAAATCGATTTGTCGCAACCCGGCTCGGACCGCGCTTTGTTCAATCTGTTTCCTGCAGCAGACATTCTGGTCAACAACGCCGGCGCCATTCCCGGCGGCAGCCTCCACGACATCGCCGAAGACGCCTGGCGTGGAGCGTGGGAGCTCAAACTGTTCAGCTACATCAACCTCACCCGGCTGTATTTGGGGGCGATGGAGTCACGCGGCCATGGCGTGATTTGCAACATCATCGGCATGGCCGGGGCGGCACCGCGCTACGAATACATTTGCGGCTCTGCGGCCAATGGGGCGCTGATCTCGTTCACACAGGGCGTTGGCGCTGGCAGCGTGCGCAAGGGCGTGCGCGTGTTCGGCATCAACCCTTCGCCCACGCGCAGCGACCGCATCGAAGGCGTACTCAAACAACAAGCGACCAGCAAGCTGGGCGACGCCTCGCGCTGGCTGGAGATGACCCAAAAGTTGCCCTTTGGCCGCTTGGCCGAACCCGACGAGATTGCCCGCCTTGCCGTGCTGTGCGCGTCACCCGTTTGCGGCTACTTGAGTGGCACCGTCTTGCACGTCGACGGTGGCCAGCAGTACGCTCCGAATTGACCCTTGTTTGGTGTCAACCCCCATGGAACCGCTGCAAATCCCAGAAACACTGCTGTTGGAAACCCACGCCGATGGCGTTTTGCAAGTCACCCTGAACCGCCCCGATGTGGGCAACGCCATCAACACGCGCATGGGGCAAGACCTGCTCGCGCTGTGGCAAGGTCTGACTGCCGATGCGCAGGGCGTGCGTTGCGTTGTCCTGACAGGCGCGGGTTCCAAAATATTTTGTGCAGGCGGCGACTTGAAGGAGCGCCAAGGCATGACGCGTGCGCAATGGATGCATCAACATGAAATCTTTGAACGCATGTCCTGGGCCTTGGTGGACTTGCCGCTGCCCGTGATCGCGGCGATCAATGGCCATGCCTATGGCGGTGGTCTGGAGATGGCCTTGTGTTGTGATTTCATGTATGCCAGCAGCCATGCGCGCTTTGCTTTGCCCGAGGTCGGCTTGGGCATCATGCCCGGCATGGGCGGCACACAAAACCTGCCCCGCGCCATCGGCGAGCGCCGCGCCAAGGAACTCATCATGACGGGGCAATCCTTCACTGCCCAGCAAGCGCTGGCGTGGGGTCTGCTCAATCAAAGCATCGAGCCCGAACAGCTCTTGAGCGAAACCCTGCGCACAGCGCAAACCCTGGCACGCAATGCGCCGCTGTCGGTTCGTCAAGTCAAAAAGTCCATCCGCTACGGCGGCCAGATGGAGTTGCGCACGGCTTACCGGTTTGAGGTGGAGGCCTACAACCAACTGGTGGACACCGAAGATCGTCGCGAGGGCGTGCTGGCCTTCAATGAGAAACGGCCGCCCCGCTTCAAGGGCCAATGATGACCCACGCCGCCCCAACGCCCTGGAGCGAATGGCTGGTGGCGGCTTTGCGCAGGCCGGTGCATGGGCCTGACCGTGAGCGCGCCGCACTGCACCTGATCGATTGGCTGGGCTGTGCGCATTTAGGGCAAACCACCGAGCTGGGTGCGGTGTTGCAACGATGGGCACATGTTCAAGCGCCCGGCCCCATTTGGGTGTGCGGTCACCCCGGATTGCAGGCGGCAGAAGCGGCGCGCTGGCATGGTGCTCTGGGCAGCTGCCACGAAATGGACGATGTGCACCGCGAAGCCGTGGTGCACCCGGGCGACACGGTCATTCCTGCAGCGCTGGCCATGGCCCAGCGCGAAAACGCCAGCCCGCAAGCCTTGCTCGACGCGGTGGTGGTGGGCTACGAAACCGCCATCTTGCTCGGCCTGCTGAGCGGGCCAAGCCATTACGCCCAGTGGTACAGCACTGCGACGACCGGGGTCTTTGCCAGCGCCATGGCTTGCGCCCGCTTGCTGAAACTCGACGCCACACAGACGCAGCACGCCCTGGCCTTGGCCGGCATGCAATCTGCGGGCGTCTGGCAATGCCGCTTGGAGCCCGGCCTGGCCAAGCAGATGGCCGCAGGGCACAGCGCCCAAGCGGGCCTGGTGGCGGCAGACATGGCAGCTGCAGGCATGACCGGGCCTTTGTCGATTCTGGAAGGTCCATTGGGCTGGTTGAAGGCCACCGGAGGCCACCTGGACGCGGCCAGAGCGCAAGCCCTTTTGCAAGCCGCACCCGATCGCGCTTGGCGCGTGCACGAGGTCAGCTTCAAGCCCTGGCCTGCTTGCCGGCATGTGCACCCTGCCATCGAATGCGCCTTGAAGTTGCACGCGCAAGGGATCGATCCCGAGCAGATCGAACACATGCGTTTGACCACCTACGCGGTCGCGCTGTCGTTTGCTGACCAGCCTTGTCCGCAAACGCCCTTGCAAGGCAAATTCAGTTTGCAGCATGGCGTGGCCTGGGCCCTGCACCATGGCGATTTTGGGCTGGAGGCCACCGCGCCAGAGGCGCTGATGGATCCGATCTGCAGCGCACTGCGCGAACGCATCACGCTGGTGTGCGGGCCAGCCCAAGACCAAGCGTACCCGCAAAGCTTTGGTGCCCAGTTGCAGCTGCAAATGGCAAACGACACCCAGCACAGCAGTGAAGTGGTCAACGTTTTAGGCGATCCGGAAAACCCCTTGAGCCCTGAGCAAGTGCAGGCCAAAGCCGCTCAGTTGCTGCAGGCCAGCGGCTGGGGCTTCGCTCAGGCAGAGCAACTCATTGGCTTGGTTCAGACGCTGCCGCAGGCCAAGGCCTTGGGGCCTTTGTGGGACAGCCTGCAAACGGGGCATCAATCCCAGAACGTGTCGAGCGCACAGGCCAGCGAGAGCAAGCTCTCGTCCTGACCGGGCGCGGCCAGCAACTGGCACGACACCGGCAAACCCTCGGTCGGGCAAGGAAAGGACAAAGCGGGCGCCCCCAGCATATTGGCCAGGCAGGCCCAATCGGCCTGGCTGGCGGGTGCTGCTTCGGTGTGAGAAAAGCTGGTGTGCGGTGTGGTGGGCAACAGCAAAACATCGATGTCTACGAACAAACGCGTGGCTTGTGCACGCAAGCCATCGATAGCGGCTTGGCTGGCTTGTCGTTTTTCCAGACCCAGGCGGGCGCCGTAATGCAGCATTTTTTGCAAGCCAGCACTCAAACCCGGCAGCCCGGGGCCTAAGGCGTTCAGCCAATAATCCGCACCTTCCCACTCGCTCATGAGCAAGGCATGCAAACGGTTGCGGGCGGGCGACCAATCGGGCAAAAGCACGGTTTGCAACTGCGCACCGTGTGCCTGCAGGCGCTGCTGTGTCGCCTGCCAGGCTTGGTGCACAGCCGGCGTCATTTCCACCTCAGCCGTTTGAGGCAGGATGCCCACGCGCAAACCGCGCCACACGCTGGCCTGCGCAGCGGGTGCAACGCTGATGCCCAACAGGCACGCCATGGTTTGCGCAAGGTCGTGACCACTGCGCGCCAGCGGGCCCGCCACATCCAGCGTGGGGCTCAGGGGCACGATGCCGTCCGTGGGGATGCGCGTGCGCGTGGGAATCATGCCCATCACGCCGCAGTACGCTGCCGGAATGCGGACCGAGCCCATGGTGTCGGTGCCCATGGCGATGGTGCACAGGTGATCGGCCACGGCAGCGGCAGAGCCACCGCTCGAGCCGCCCGGCGTGAAGCCATCGCGCAAGGGGTTGATGCAGCGGCCGTACACGGGGTTGTCGGTTGTGGCCCCCAAGGCGGCTTCGTGCATGTTGAGCTTGCCCAACAACACCATGCCGGCATCACGCAAGCGCTGGTAAACGGGCGCATCGTGTTCAGGCATGCGCTGTGCGTATGCCGCTGTGCCTGCCGTGCACGGCATGCCCAACACATCGATGTTGTCTTTGAGGGCCATCACCACCCCATCAAGCGGCCCCAATGGCTGCCCCTTGGCCCATCGCTCGGCACTGGCCTGGGCCTGTTGCAAGGCGAGGTCTTCGAACACATGCACAAAGGCCTGCAGTGCCGGGTTGCGCTGCGCGATGCGTGCCAAGTGCGCGCGGGTCACGGCCACGGGGTTCGTGTGGCCTTGCGCATAGGCCTGCTGCAAGGCGACGGCATTCAAAAGGGTCAGGTCCTGGTTCATGGTCAGTCAGGCATCGGCCGCTTGTCGGTCCGGTGCAGGTGGGGTGCTGGCGGGCCAAAGCACCGAAGCAATGGCCAGCACGATCAGCACGATGGCGGCCCAGTCTTGCCAATACAGGGCTTCGTGGAGGAAGTAGGCTCCGCTGAAAACGCCCAGCACCGGAATGAACATCACACTCAGTGTGGAGGCCAGCGGTGGCAAATTGCGCGCCAGAGAAAGCCAGGCCGCCTGGGCAAAGACAAACACACCAAAAGCGTTGTAAACAATCG
>JBIKRC010000115.1:0-6344 GCA_044349375.1 Limnohabitans sp. | reverse complement strand
CGATGAAGCCGGTGGTGTTTTGCAAAAACACGATCGGCGTGCCCGACTGGTTGCACAGGTGGATGAACTGCGCCGCCTTGGTCGCGCCCGCCGGGTCGATGGGCCCGTTGTTGGTGATGAAGGCCACTGCATAACCGTCGATGCGGGCATGGCCACACACGGTGGCGCTGCCGTAGTCGGGCTTGAAGTCGAGCCAGGCCGAGTCGTCCACCAAGCGTGCAATGACTTCGCGCATGTCGATCGGCTGGCGGTGTTCCAGCACCATCACGCCGGCCAGTTCGTCGGGCGACAGCCTGGGTGGGCGCGGGGCTTGGTTGGGTGCGGCTACGGCAGCACGCGGCCAGTCGATGGCAGCCAGCACCTCACGGGCCAGGGCAATCCCGTGCGCGTCATTTTGCGCCACGTATTCGGCCAGGCCGCTGACGGTGGCGTGCATGTCGGTGCCGCCCAGCGCTTCGTCGGTGGCGATCTCGCCCGTGGCCGCCTTGAGCAGGGGCGGGCCTGCCAAAAAGGCCTTGGCCTGGCCGCGCACCATGATCACGTAGTCCGACAGGCCAGGCATGTAGGCCCCGCCTGCGGTGGACGAGCCGTGCACCACCGTGAGCACGGGCAGGCCTGCGGCCGACAAGCGCGCCAGGTTGTAAAACATGCCGCCGCCCCGGATGAATTTCTCGACGCGGTATTTGCGCAGGTTGGAGCCTGCCGACTCGACCAGGTGCACAAAAGGCAGCTTGTTTTGCAGCGCGATCTCTTGGCAGCGCATGAGCTTTTGGTTGCCCGCTTCGGTCAAGGCCCCGGCGTCGATGCCCGAGTCGGTCACCACCACCATGCAGCGCACGCCGCTGACCTGCCCAATGCCCGCCAGCTGCGAACCGCCGGGCACACAACGCGACAGGTCGGGGTCGTCCATGCCGTAACCGGCCAGCGTGGCCAGCGGCAAAAACGGCGCACTGGGGTCCAGCAACTGCGCCAGCCGTTCGCGGGGCAGCAAGGCACCGCGTTTGGCAAAACGATCGGCCGATTTGGCCGACGCGTCGCTGGCGCGTTGCTCCAGCGCATGCCAGTCGGCGATCAGTTCGAGCATGCCTTGACGCTGCGCCGCAAAGGCTTCGGAGGCCGGATGGATCTGGGTCAGAAAAGCGGTCATGCACCGATTGCAGCGCAGCCCACGCGCCGTGACCATGCCTGGAAAGTCCGATGTGCATAATGTGCACATGGTGCTTTCCCTGATGTTTTACCCATGAGCGGCCTGCCTCAAGCTGGGCCACGCCCGGGCGCACAAAGCATCGAACGGGCCATGGGCTTGGTGAACCTGGTCGCCCTACACCACGATCTGGGCATCAGCCTGCAAGCCCTTGTGCAGGCCAGCGGTTTGGACCGAACCACCATCTGGCGCATGCTCAGCAACTTGCAGCACGCCGGGCTGGTCGAGCGCGATGCACAAAGCGGCCTCTACACCCTGGGCGTGCAGGCCACGGCTTGGGGTGCCGCGAGTCTGGGGCAGGCGGCCTTGATCCGCCAATGCCAGCCGGCCATGAAGACCTTGGCGCGCCTGAGTGGTGACAACGTTTTTTTGGTGCTGCGGCTAGGTGACTACAGCCATTGCCTGCATTTGGAGCAGGGTGAACATGCGGTGCCCGCATTTCGCCAGACCGTGGGCGAGACGCGTTTGCTGGGTCTTGGTGTGGCCAGCATCGCCATGCTGGCGGCCTTGGACGAGCCCACAGTCCAATTGCACCATGCGCAGCACCGCGAAACTTATGAGTTGGAAGGCGTCACGCGAGCGCAACTCATGCGCTGGGTACAAAGCACACGCCAGCGCGGCTTTGCTTACCGAAACACGGCGGGCATCGCCGCACTGGGATTGCATTGGCAGCTGGGTGGCGTCGCAGTGGCGGCGCTGTCGATTGGTGCTTCTCGCGTGCGCCTGCCACTGAGCCGAGCGGTAGAGCTGGCGGGGCTGATGCGTCTTCATTGGCCCACGTTAAAGGGCAGTGTCTGAGTGGGTCGATGGCACCTTTTGCCAGCGGTTTTGTGCTTTTCAGCCATTTGAGTCGCCCGCTGTCGCCCTTAACCTGCACACACACACAAGCAGACAGCATGAGCACACCCATATTCCCGGTTGACCGCAGGCAAGCGTTGGTGGCTTTGTCGGCCATGGCGGTGGGGGGTTCGGCCTTGGCCCAAAGCCGGCCCGCAGACGCTTTCCCGACCAAGCCGATCCAGTTGGTGCTGCCCTTTCCGCCCGGCGGCTCGATGGACCCGATCTTTCGTACGCTGGCCGACGCCGCTTCCAAAGAACTGGGCCAACCCGTGGTGCTGATACACAAGCCCGGCGCAGGCGGCGTGATGGGCACGGCGGCGCTCGCTTCCATGCCTGAGTCAGATGGCTACACGGTGGCCGTCATGCACAACTCGGTGATCCGCGCGCCGCTGGTACAAAAGGTCAACTTCGATCCGCTCAAAGACTTCACCTACCTGATTGGCTTGTTCAATCTGACCACCGGCATTTGCGTGGCCGCCGATGCGCCATGGCAGACGCTGGGCGACTTGCTGGCCGACGCCAAGAAGCGCCCCGGCGCGATCAGCTGGGGCACGGTGGGGGCCATCAGCATCAACCGTATCATGGCCGAGCGATTGGCCAAAATGGCGGGCACCTCGTTCAACATGGTGCCCTTCAAGGGCGGCGGCGAGGCCTTCACCGCACTGATTGGGCGCCACCTGGATGTGTATGGCGACCCCGGCTTTGGCGCGCAGGTGCGCGGTGGCAAGGCGCGCTTGCTGGCCACTTTCACGCAAGAACCTCTCAAAGGCTATCCGGGCGTGCCCACCGTCAAGGCCTCGGGCTTTGACATCACCATCGACTCACCCATGGGCTTGGTCGCGCCCAAAAACCTGCCGCCTGCCATTGCGGCCAAGCTGGCGGCGGCGTTCCGCAAGGCATCGGCCGATGCAGCGCACCAAACCCAGCTCGAGAGCTTTGACATGCAGCCCAACCTGATGACGGGCGAGGTTTACACCGCCTATGCCCGCACGGCTTATGAGCGCGATGCCAGAATGCTCAAAGATATTGGCTTAAAGCTGGACTGACACCACAATGAAACCCGTCACCTCGGATGACCCGCTGGCGGTTTTTGCTAAGACGCCGTTCACGCGGCTGCTGGGCATGCAGCGTAATTTTTCGGAAGGCGGCAAGGCACAAATATCGCTCGACCCGCATGCGGATTTGGGCAATGTGATCGGCGCTGTGCACGGCGGCGTGGTGGTCACGCTGCTCGATGTGGTTATGGCCAGCGCTGCGGTCTCGCGTGTGAATTTTCAGAAAACCGTGGTGACTTTGAACCTGAACACCAGCTTCCTGGAGCCGGGCCGTGGCGTGTTGATCGCGCAAGGTGAGGTGGTGGACTGTGATGACGATGTGGCCTGGTGCCAGGCCCGCGTGCTGGATGCGCAAGGCCGTCTGGTGGCCAAGGCGCAGGGCTCGTTCAGGTATTTGCCCCGCCCGCAGTGAAGCCAACTGGTCGAGCACACAAGGACAAGCATGAGCAATCCCCATGAACCACAAGCCCTTTTGCCGCGCAGCGCGGTGATGGTCTTGCTCGACGAGGCCATGGTCCGGGTGGCGTTGGACAAGGTCAATGCGGGCCGCGATGACCCTCGCGAGGTGGTTGCGGTGGACATGCACCTGTCGTTCATGAAAGGCGCCGAGGGGCCGCTGGTGGCCACGGCTCAGGTGGTGGGCGGTGGCAAGACCATGTGCTTTTGTGAAGCGCAGCTGCGCAATGCGCAAACCGAGTTGGTGGCCCAGGCCATGGGCACTTACCGTGCCCAGGCGCTTTAACGGTTCACGTTCACCACCACCCTCCCGCGCACCTGCCCCGCCAGAATCTCGGCGCCCAGACCGATGGCGTCGGCCAAGCCCACTTCGCGGGTCATGCGTTCCAGTTGTGCGGTGTCCAGGTCTTGCGCCAAACGCGCCCAGGCCGCTTCGCGCAAAGCACGCGGGGCCATCACGCTGTCAATGCCTGCCAAGGTCACACCGCGCAAGATGAAAGGCGCCACGCTCGATGGAAAGTCCATGCCTTGCGCCAAGCCGCAGGCGGTGACCACGCCGCCGTATTTCGTGCTGGCGCAGGCGTTGGCCAGGGTGTGGCTGCCTACGGTGTCGACCACGCCCGCCCAGCGCTCTTTGGCCAGTGGCTTGCCGGGGGCGCTCAGTTCGGCCCGGTCCATGACGTCGGCTGCGCCCAGCTGGCGCAGGTAGTCGGCTTCTTGCAGGCGGCCGGTGCTGGCCACCACGCGGTAGCCCAGCTTGGCCAGCAGCGCTATCGCCACGCTGCCCACGCCGCCGCCAGCGCCCGTGACCAAAATGTCGCCGCTGGCGGGCGTGACGCCGTGCTTTTGCAGCGCCATCACGCACAGCATGGCGGTGTAACCGGCCGTGCCGATGGCCATGGCCTGCCGCGGGGTGAAAGCGGCAGGCAACTTGACCAGCCAGTCGCCCTTGAGGCGCGCCTTTTGTGCCAGACCGCCGCTGTGGCTCTCGCCCACGCCCCAGCCGTTGAGCACGACTTGGTCACCCGCTTTGAACAACGGGTGCTGGCTCTCGATCACCGTGCCCGACAGGTCGATGCCGGGTGTGAGCGGGAACTTACGCACCACCGGGCTTTTGCCGGTGATGGCCAAGCCGTCTTTGTAATTGAGGGTGGAGTAGTCCACCTGCACAGACACGTCGCCTTCAGGCAGTGCGCTGTCATCGAGCGTTTTCAGGGTGCAGCGGTAACCGGCGTCGTCTTTTTCAATTTGCAGGGCTTGGTAAGTCATGGAGGTCTTTCTATCGAAGGATTCAATTGTCTTTTGTAGGCGCGGTGGTTTTAGGGCTTCATTTTCGGTTGACCAACACGATGCCCACCGCCACCAGCGTCAAGGACAGGATCAGGGTCAGAGTCACGGCTTCGCCCAGCCAAAGCATGCCAAACAGCAAGGCGAACAGCGGCGTGAGGAAGACAAAGGCCGAGATCTTGGTGGCCGGGTAGTGGCCCAGCATCCACATCCAGGCCAGGTAACTGGCGAATGCGCCGATCACGGTTTGCACGGCCACCGAGCCGATGGCAAAGCCGCTCCAGCTACCGCCCCAGGGCTCGCCCATGCCGTGTGACAGCAATAACAAGACCATGGTGCTCACAGCCAGTTGGTAAAACAGCAGTTTCTCGGCGGCCAGTCGCGTGAGGTTGGCCGCGCGAATGGCCACCGTGGTCAGGCCCCACAAAGCCCCAGCCGCCAGACCCATCAGGTCACCCGTGGCCCCGCCGCCGCCAAAACCTTCGCGCAGGGCAAACACCACGGCCGCAAACGCGCAGGCCATGCCCAGCCATTGCACGGGCCGCAGCCGCTCGGTGCGGATGAACAAAGGCAGCAGGGCCGCCACCCAAAAGGGCGAGGTGTACAAAAACACCGTCAGCCGCGAGGCCGAGGTGTGCTGAAGGCCGATGTAAATGAAGGCAAATTCCACAGCAAACAGGCAGCCGACCAGCAAACCGGCCCACAGGCTGCCGTCGCGATCAAACAGACGGACCCCGCGCCACTGGCACCACAGCCACAACAGCAGCGTGGCCCCCACGCCGCGCACCGCCGACTGGAACACGGGCGGCAATTCGGCCACGGTGGCTTTGACCAGCACCTGCTGAAAGCCCCAAAACATGCAGCACATCAGCAAAATACCCACGGCCAGGGCGTCCAAGTGGTCTTTGCGGGGTCGGGGCGAAAAGCTCATGCCGTGAATTGTGCCGCCACCTGCCTGCGTGCCCTGTCGCCCGCGATGCGCCCGGTTACCATGGAAAAAAGCACCACCTTCAAACCACCTGCCGAATCAACGACTGTGCTTTCACCCCATCTGCCAACGCCATGACCCCGCTCACCCACCACAGCATGTCCTGGTCGCGCCGCGATCTGCACCGCATGGCGCTGGCGGCTGCATTGGCTCCGTGGCTGTCGCCCGGCGCGCAGGCGCAAAGCGCACCGCCGCGTTGGCGGGTTTCCCCCTTCAGCTTAGGCGTGGCCAGTGGCCAGCCGCAGCCGGGCAGCGTGGTGCTGTGGACGCGTTTGCGCATCGACGAAGCCGATGCCGCCCGCCAAGCGCCTGGTGCACCTGTGGTGTGCGAGCTGTTTGCCGACGAGGCTTTGCGACAGCCTGTGCGCCAATGGGCACTGGCCACCGAAGCCCGTCGGGGCCACAGCCTGCATGTGCTGGCCGATGGGCTGCAGCCGGGTCGGCATTATTGGTACCGTTTTGCCAGCGGCAACGCGGTCAGCCCGGTGGGCCGCACCCGCACCAGCCCGGCTTT
>JBIKRC010000114.1:0-6367 GCA_044349375.1 Limnohabitans sp. | reverse complement strand
CCACGACGGCGATCAGGATGATCTTGACCAGAGGTGATTTCTTTTTGACTTCGACTTCGGTTTCTTCATCTGCCATGGTACGTCCTCGTTGGTTGGCTGTCAGACCAAAACGTCCAGACCATCATTGGGGTCCTTGACGCGCGGTGCTCGGGATATTTCTGTGGTGGTGTCCTGGCTGCTTTCCTTGGCTTGCGTTGGCTTGCCCTTGGAAAAACCAGGTGTCGGGTCTCCGCCACTTTGGCCGGTCTGACCACCACCTACATGGATGTTAGCAACATCCATGCCCATTTGGCTCAGTGTTTCTCTGAGTTTGGACATGCCATCTTGCAACAGATCGCGGGTGATGGCGTTGGGTGCGCTGAATATGGCGTCAAATTCGCCGCTTCGCATCCGCATTTCAACTTCGATGTGGCCCAGTGTGGCGGGGCGCAGTTGGAGTTTCAGGTGCCATTGGCCTCTTTCCATTTCGGACAGGATGCGCTGCCCCACGGCTTGGCCCATTTTTTCGGCCAGGTTCTGGATGTTTTCGCTGCGGGCGTTGGTGTCGGGCAGATCGGGCGCAGGGCCGCTGGCGTTGGTGGGGTCGTTGCGTGGGTGGGCGTGTGCGTCCCAGCGGGAAGCAAAGTTGGCGTAGGCCGTGCCGTGGGTGCCTGTGCTGTGGGCGCCGCCTTCGGTGACCAGCAGTTGCCGGAGCGTTTCGCCGCCCCACTCCACACCCAGGTCCAAATCGCTGAGGCTGATGTCGGCTTCTTTGGGTGCGCTCTCGGTCTGCTGCAGCACGCTTTGGAAGACGTTGCGTTGCATCCATACGGCTGCCGGGGGCGGCATGCGCAGCATTTGGTGGGGCAGCGCTTCTTCGGTGCTGGGGGTCGCCGTTGGCTTTTTGGCCTGACCCGAGTCGTCGGCCATGGCCCAAATGGCCTGTGCTGCGGTCATGGCATGGCCCAGCAAGCTTGTGGCCGCGACGGTGGTTTGCCCATTGGCGGCTGGACTCAATTGCCCTGTGGCGGCAGCGGTCTGTGGGGTCGCCGGTGCTTGCCCTGAGAGGGCGGGGGTCTGTGGGGTTGCCGTTGTTTGCCCTGTGAAGCCACTGGACTGGATGGCCTGTTGGATAGCCTGTGTGCTGCCTTGGACGTTGCCCGGGTTCTCGGTTGACCCGAGGGCAGCGCCTGTGGTCACGACATTGGCGCCGCTGGGGTTGGTGGTCAGGGTGGCAGGCAGGGTGCCTGCATGGCCGCCAAAAAGCCAATGGACGGCATTTTCATCCAGGCCTTGAGAGCGGGCAAATGCTTCCAGGCTTTGTGAGTCTGGGGGGGAGGTTTCTGGCGTGATCACACTCAGGTGCGGGCCTAGGGTGACAGCTTTCAAGGTCACAGCTGTCAGGGGTTCGGCGGACGTGCCCAGCACGGGCGCCAGCCCGGTCAGGGAGAAGGGGACGGCAATTTCCTGCCCTGGCTGTTCAGCCAGCTGCGGATCCTTGTCTGCGATCTCGGCTGAGCTTTGGGTCTGGGCTTGGATCAGGTCAGATATGAGTTGCCCAAAGCTTTGGCCATCCGGGCTGGGGTTGGCGTCTGATTTGAAATCTAAAGTACCGGTATTGGGGGCGGCACTGGCTTGGCTGAGGTTGTCGCTGAGGGTGATGGTCATGGGTTGAGCTTTTCCAAAGGTATCTGTTCCTGAAACGGCGGCGGCCAATTTTTGCCGTTCTTCTGGTTTGGCCATGTATTGAGCAAGTTGCGCACCAGCTTGGGCTGGTTCGCGCCAAAGTCATGGTTTGGGACTCGGCGCTGTCAGTCTGGTTGGCACACAGCTTGCTTCATGGTGTTGAGAAACCGGTAAACCTTGATTTTTCTCCTTCAAACAGCGGCCTTTTGCACATGAACACCTTGACCCTGTCAACGATCCGACAGAATTTGTCGCGCTACGATCTGGCGGGTTTGGGCTTGCCCGTTCTGGTCCTGTTGATCATGGCGATGTTGGTGGTTCCACTGCCGCCCTTGCTGCTGGACATCTTGTTCACCTTCAACATCATGATCAGCTTGGTGGTGATCATGATTGCGATTGGCACCCGCAAACCTCTTGAGTTTTCGTCTTTCCCCTCGGTTTTGTTGTTCGCCACCATGTTGCGATTGGCTTTGAACGTGGCCTCCACCCGTGTGGTGCTGGTCCATGGCCATGAGGGGCCTGATGCGGCCGGTAAAGTGATTGCGGCGTTCGGTGAGTTCGTCATCGGCGGCAACTACGTGGTGGGTTTCATCATCTTCGTGATCTTGATGATCGTGAACTTCTTTGTGGTGACCAAGGGTGCAGGCCGCGTTTCCGAGGTCAATGCCCGCTTCACCTTGGATGCCATGCCCGGCAAGCAGATGTCGATCGATGCCGACTTGAACGCCGGCGTCATCGACCAGGAAACCGCTAAAAAACGCCGGGAAGAACTGGCGCAGGAATCTGACTTTTTCGGCTCCATGGACGGTGCCTCCAAATTCGTGAGTGGCGATGCGATTGCCGGCCTGTTGATTTTGATCATCAACATCGTCGGGGGCTTGGCCATCGGCATTGGCCAGCACAACTTGCCCGTGGGCGAGGCGACAAAGTTGTATGTCCTGTTGACCATCGGTGATGGTCTGGTGGCCCAGATTCCTTCGCTGTTCCTGTCCCTGGCCACCGCCATCATCGTGACCCGGGTGACGACCTCCGAGTCGATGACCGAGCAGGCGAGCGCCCAATTCTCGAATGTGCCGGCCTTGTTCATTTCGGCCGGCATTTTGACCATCATGGGATTGGTGCCAGGCATGCCCCATCTGGTGTTCCTGACGCTGGCCGCCGCCACGGCTGGGATGGGCTTCATGGTGTTGCGCAAGCAGATGCAAACGGAGCAAAGTTTGGCCGCGCCCGCTTTGCCCGCCACTGAAGGACCCAAGGATCTGGACTGGGACGATGTGGAGCAGGTGGATTTGATTGGCCTGGAAATTGGTTATGGCTTGATCCCCTTGGTCAACCAGGAGTCGGGCGGCCAGTTGATGGCGCGCGTCAAGGGTGTGCGTAAAAAACTGTCGGCCGAATTGGGCTTTTTGGTGCAGCCTGTGCGCATTCGCGATGCCCTGAACCTGGAGCCGGATGCTTATCACATTGTCCTCAATGGCGTGGTGCGTGGCCGTGGCGAAGTGAAAGTGGGCCGCGAGTTGGCCATCAACCCCGGCAAGGTGTATGGCAAGGTCGAAGGCCAGCCGACCAAGGAGCCCGCTTTTGGCTTGGAGGCAGTCTGGATTGAGCCGGCCTGGCGTGATCAGGCCCGCGCTTTGGGTTACACCGTGGTGGACCCGAGCACGGCCATTGCCACCCACATGAACAAGGTTTTGCGTGACAGCGCCCATGAGTTGCTGAGCCACGACGAAGCCCAAAAACTGCTGGACAAGCTGGCGATCAAGTCGCCCAAGCTGGTCGAAGAGCTGGTGCCTGGCAAGTTGTCTTTGGGCGTGGTGACCCGTACGCTGCAAAACCTGCTGCAAGAATCTGTGCCGATTCGCGACATGCGCACAGTGGTGGAAGCTTTGACCGAGGTCAGCGGCCGCACGCAAGATCCCGACCAGTTGGCGCAGCTGGTTCGCCCCAAGCTGGGCCGCATGATTGTTCAGGGCTTGCTGGAAAACCGCGACACCTTGTCGGTGCTGACTTTGGATCCTCAATTGGAGCAGTTGCTGCACAACGTGCTCCAGCAAAACAATGGTTCGTCTGGCATGGTGCTGGAGCCGAGTCTGGCCGAAAGCCTCTTTACCGCTTTGCGCGAAAGTGCCCGCACCACCGAAGAGCAGGGATTTCCGGCTGTGTTGGTGGTGTCGCCTGCGATTCGCCCTTGGATGTCCAAGGCCGTGCGCTTTCGTGTCAGCGACCTGACGGTACTGTCTTACAGCGAAATTCCGGACGACCAGCCGGTCAAAGTGATCAACACCGTGCAAGCCGATCCCCGCAACAACCCTTCCGTTACCAAGGCCTGATAGATCATGGAACTCAAACGCATCCTCGCTCGCGACAGTCGCTCTGCCAACGAAAAGGCTATCCAGTTGTATGGATCGGACGTGTTGATCATCTCCACCCAGCGCCTGGACAATCAAACCGAGCTGATCGTGGCCGTAGATCTGGATGCCCAGCCGGCGCCAGAAGTGTCCTCACCGGCTGTTGTAGGGGTGAACGGCCAAGACGGGGCGGCGGTGCCTTTTGTGCCGTTTTCTAAATTGTTCCAAAGCGCCAGCTCTTTGGCGCCTTTGTTGCCCGAGGCGGCCTTGCCTGATTTGGGTCTGCCGCTGGAAGCGACAGTGGCCGCGCCACAAACCATGGTGTCAGCCCCAGCGGCGAAAGAGGTGCATGTACAAGCCGAGAAACTGCGCCATGAGAGCCAACGCAGCCAGGAAATTGTGGAATTGCTGCGCCTGGAAATGGCAGCCCTGCGCAAGGAATTCAGCCTGTCGCGACAGATGATGCCTTGGCAAGATGGTCTGCGGTTGTCACCCGCCATCCAGCAATTGTCTTTGGCCATGAGCGAAGTGGGCGTGCCCGCGGGTCTGCGCGCTTTGCTGACCGACAGCATCCAAGAGTTTGAGAGCGTTCAAGACGCTTGGCCAGTGATGCAGGGTTTACTGGTCAGTGCTTTGAATCGTGCAGCCATGACGCCACCCGAATCAGGTGTTCATGCCTTGTGCGGTCCCTCTGGTTCTGGCAAAACCTCCATGGTGGGTCGCTTGGCCTTCGCCGCAGCGCAAGTCCATGGGGTCGAAAACCAGGTCATGGTCAGTTTTGCCGATCAGCGCCCCGGTGCCTGGGCCCAGATGCAGTTGTTGGCGGCTCAGTCGGGTGTGGCTTGCATGCGTGCCGCCAACTCGGACATGTTGCGCATCTTGTTGCAGGAGCTGGAGGGTAAAACGGTCTGGATCGACACGTGCGGGACGGATTTCTGTGCCCAAGCCGAGTTGCTGCAAACCGAGCATCCAAAGGTCTTACGCCATGCCGTGTTACCGGTTGATGCTACAGTGACCAGTGTGCAAAAAATTCTTCAAAACCCTGCTTTGAGCTGGTCCTCCTTGATGTTGAGCAAGGTGGACGAGGCCGCTTATCCTTGGGCGCTGATCAAGGGCTTGAGCGAGCAGCCTTTGGCGGTTTCCTGTGTGGCGGGTTCCAGCCGCATTGATCACGCGGCAGAGCCTTTTGATGCGTCGCGTTTGGTGCAATTGGCATTGACCCCTTTGTTAAAGCATTTACCTTTGGTGCCCGTTGCGCAGACCGCGATGCCCGTGCCTTCTGTGGTGGCGGTGCCTTCGGTGGTGGCCGTGACAACCCATGCGCCTGTGCGCGTTTCCCGCGCCAAAAAGCCACCGGCTGCCAAAGCGCCTAAAACCATCACCAAGGCTGCGAAGTTGCTTGGCAAGAACGTGTTGGATGAAGACATCGTGATCCCTACTTTCATGAGCAGCCTGCCCAAGACCCCGTCGCGACGACCCTCCACCAAAGCATCCTCCACCTTGAAAGTTGCGCATGGATAAGCCCAATTTTCCTCAGGTCATTGGTGTGGCCAGCGGCAAGGGGGGGGCTGGCAAAACCACGGTGTCCATCAATCTGGCGGTGGCCTTGGCCATGCGTGGCCACAAGGTCATGCTGCTGGACGCCGACCTGGGCATGGCCAACGCGCAAATTGCTTTGGGTGCTCATGCCCCTTTCAACATCAGCCATGTGCTCAACGGCGAAAAAACGTTGGACGAAGTGTTGGTGACCACCAAGCAGGGCGTTCGCTTGGTGCCGGGTGCTTCGGGCTTGCGTGACATCGCCGCCCTGGACACCCAACAAATCGCCAGCATGGTTCGCGCCTTTGACACCCTGCAAGAACCGGTAGATTACTTGGTGGTGGATGTGGCGGCGGGCATCGCCCCGGCCGTGCTCGATTTCATGGCCGCTTGCCAGCGCCGTTTTGTGGTGGTCTGTGACCAACCGTCGTCCATTGCCGATGCGTATGGTTTGATCAAGGTCATGGCCACCGAGCAATCGCTGGATGAGATTTACCTGATCCCGAACATGGTGGGCAATGCCCACGAGGGAAGGCAACTGCACCGCCGCCTGAACGACGTATGCAACCGTTTCCTGGGGGTTTCGGTCAGGTTTTTGCAGTCCATTGAGGCCGATGAGCTGGTCCTGCAGTCCTTGCGCAAATACCAGTCGGTGCTGGAGTTCGCCCCCGGCAGCGCCGCAGCTCGTGATTTTCGGGCTTTGGCCGACGCCATCGATCAGCTGCCGCCCGTGGATGGGCCGTCGGGACGTCTGCAGTTTTTTGCCGAGCGCATGCTGCGCGTTTCTGCGCTGAGGTGATCAACGTGTCCAAGAC
>JBIKRC010000113.1:0-6413 GCA_044349375.1 Limnohabitans sp. | reverse complement strand
GTCATGACGATGCGCCCATGGTTTTGCGCCTGCATGAGGGGCCAGACGGCTTTGGTGCAATGCACCGCCCCCATAACGTGCACGTCCATCACCAGCTTGAAGTCGGCCAAGTCCATCTTGGCAAAGCTTTTGTCGCGCAAGATGCCGGCGTTGTTCACCAGGATGTCCACCCGGCCCCAGGCGTCCACCGCCTGCTGAACCATGGCTTTCACGGCTTCAAAGTCGGTGACCGATGCGCCATTGGCCAAGGCTTCGCCGCCCGCCGCGCGGATTTCATTGACCACCGCTTGCGCCGCCGAGACCGAGCCGCCCACGCCATGCACATCGCCGCCCAGGTCGTTGACCAGCACCTTGGCCCCACGTGCGGCCAGCGCCAGCGCGTGCTGCTTGCCCAAACCGCCGCCAGCGCCCGTGACGATGGCCACGCGGCCTTTGAAATCGATGCTCATGTGTTTTCCTTGTGACATTGAAAGACGGGGCTGACCTGATTCATCTGCTAATCTGGCCCCAATGACCCTGCAGCCCGCTGCGCACGGACTTTAAACCAGCCCCCGGGCACTGCCTGTTACCCGATTGACATCCTCATGGAATTGAACACCGAAATCCTCACCACAACTCCTTTGGACGCCGCCACCGTGGTCATGCTGCGCGATGGCCCGGGGGGCTTGCAGGTGCTGTTGATGCGCAGGCATCAGGCCTCAAACGTGCTGGGCGGGGTCTATGTGTTTCCAGGCGGCAAACTCGACCCGGAAGACCAGCACCCCGCCTGGTTGCAACGTCTGAGCCAAAACAGCGCCACCTTGCAAGAAAGGCTAGGCGAACCCGATATCCCCGCCGCACGCGCTTCGGGCCTCTTTGTGGCGGCCATGCGCGAGGCCTACGAAGAGTGTCGCGTCCTTTTGGGCTGTGCCCAGCATGCCGAGCCATTGGCACAATCTTTGGTGCAGGCCCTGCTCAGCGGGCAGAACTGGCACGAAGCCTTCCATTCCCAAGCGCTGACTTTGCACACCGAGCCTCTTTTGCCTTGGTGCCGCTGGATCACACCGCGTCAGGCCTCGGTGACCAACAAGCGCTTTGATACCCGGTTTTTTGTCACCCAAGTGCCTGACAACCAGTTGGCTGAACACGACAACTTTGAGGCCACAGAAGTGCTCTGGATACAACCGCGCCAGGCGCTGCAACGCTATTGGGACCGCGAGATCGAACTGGCTCCGCCCCAGATCATGAGTCTGGTGCACCTGAGCCGCCACCCGAACGCCCAAAGCGTGCTGGCCGAGGCGCAAAGCCGCCGCCCTCCGGTGGTCGAGCCTGAGCCTTTTGACCAGGATGGCATCCGCACCATTTGCTATCCCGGCGATCCGCGCCATTCGGTCCGGCAGGCGGCCTTTCCGGGCCCGAGCCGATTGATGTTCAAAAACAAACGTTTTGAGCCCGAATTGGGCTTGGCCGCTTTGCTTCACTAGAATATGCGGTTGACACGTTTCATTTGGTTACGTGATTTTTGTATTCACTTGTAACTTCGTCTCATGAGCCAAACACCTCAGCCGATTTATTTGTCCATTGATCGGGCCATGGAATTCATTGGTGACGCCAATGGCGTGTTGTCCCTGCTCAAGACGCTGCAGCAAACCCTGAGCGATGATTTGCCCCAGCTGCAAGAGTTGCTGGACAAAGGCGATGTGTACGCAGCCAACCGCCTCCTGCATCAACTCAAGGGCTTCACGCCTGTGTTTTGCGTGGACAGTCTGGTCGAGCGGGTGGTCATGGTCGAAGGCCTGAGCAAGCACGCTGAAAGCAGCGAGGTGAGCGCCGCTTATGACCTGCTGGCCCCACAACTTGAAGCCTTGCGCCTGGAAGTGATCGCGCACCTGGACAGCCACGCCCAGGCTTGAGGCCCCACAGCCCAGCAGCCGCTGACTGTTGACTCCACACATGACAACGGGCCCCTCGGGGCCCGTTGTCACACGCGAAGCAGATGATTACTTCAAAGCCTTGAAGCGCACGCGCTTGGGTTTGGCGCCTTCTTCGCCCAGACGCTTTTTCTTGTCGGCTTCGTATTCTTGGTAGTTGCCGTCAAAGAACACCCACTGGCTGTCGCCTTCGGCCGCCAAAATATGGGTGGCGATGCGGTCGAGGAACCAACGATCGTGGCTGATGACCATGATCGAGCCTGCGAATTCCAGCAGCGCATCTTCCAGCGCACGCAAGGTTTCCACGTCCAAGTCGTTGGAGGGTTCGTCCAGCAGCAACACGTTGCCGCCTTCGATCAGGGTTTTGGCCAGGTGCAAACGGCCACGCTCACCGCCCGACAACATGCCGACCTTTTTTTGCTGATCGCCACCGTTGAAGTTGAAGCGGCCGCAATACGCGCGGCTGGCCATCTGAAACTTGCCCACGTTGATGATGTCCAAGCCGCCCGAGACGTCTTCCCAAACGGTTTTGCTGTTGTCCAAGTCGTCACGGTTCTGGTCCACAAAGGCCATGCGCACGGTCTGGCCGATCTTGACCTCGCCGCTGTCGGGCTGCTCTTTGCCCGAGATCAGCTTGAACAAGGTCGATTTACCGGCACCGTTGGGGCCGATGATGCCGACGATGGCGCCCGCAGGCACCTGGAAGCTCAGGTTGTCGATCAGCAGACGGTCGCCAAAGGACTTGCTGACGTTCTTGAACTCGAACACCTCGTTGCCCAAACGCTCGGCCACAGGGATGAAGATCTCCTGGGTCTCGTTGCGTTTTTGGTAGTCGTAGTCCGACAACTCTTCAAAGCGGGCCAAACGGGCCTTGCTCTTGGCCTGACGGCCCTTGGGGTTGGCACGGGACCACTCCAGTTCTTTCTTCATGGCCTTTGAGCGGGCATCTTCGGTGCGCTGCTCGGTGGCCAAACGGGCGTCTTTTTGCTCCAACCAGCTGGAATAGTTGCCCTTGTATGGAATGCCGGAGCCCCGGTCGAGTTCCAAAATCCACTCGGCGGCGTTGTCCAGGAAATAACGGTCGTGGGTGATGGCCACCACGGTGCCCGAAAAACGCTGCAAGAACAGCTCGAGCCAGTCCACCGATTCGGCGTCCAAGTGGTTGGTGGGTTCGTCCAGCAGCAGCATGTCAGGGCGTGACAGCAACAAGCGGCACAGGGCCACACGGCGTTTTTCACCGCCAGACAGTTTGCCGATGATGGCATCCCAAGCGGGCAGGCGCAGCGCGTCGGCGGCGATCTCCAGCTGGTGCTCTGAGGCATCGCCCGCAGTGGAGATGATGGCTTCAAGCTTGGCCTGCTCGGCGGCCAGTGCGTCAAAGTCGGCGTCTTCTTCGGCATAGGCGGCGTACACCTCTTCCAGGCGGGCTTGCGCGGCCTTGACTTCGCCCATGCCGCTTTCCACGGCTTCACGCACGGTTTGCTCAGGGTCCATGATGGGTTCCTGCGGCAAGTACCCGATTTTCAGACCCGCCATCGGAATGGCTTCGCCCTCGATCTCTTTGTCGATGCCCGCCATGATCTTGAGCAAAGTGGACTTGCCCGAGCCGTTGGTGCCCAGCACGCCAATCTTGGCACCGGGGAAAAAAGACAGCGAAATGTCTTTGAGAATATGACGCTTCGGGGGCACGATCTTGCCAACCCGGTTCATCGAAAATACGTATTGAGCCATGAGTAACCCTGAATAAAAATGGGCAGAAACCGGGCACCCCAAGGGCGTCGGCTCTGCACCGCGAACCTGCATGAGGGGTCAGGCGCGGCGTGCGCAACCCGTCATTATCCCAGCTTGCCAGGCTTGTGCATGAAAAATCAGACCGCCCGCTCGGTCAACTGGCCCGAACGGCTGGAAAACTGCACCCTGCTGTCCATCGCTTCCAGTTGCACCCGGGCGCTGCGCTGGCCATAGACCTCGGCGCGCAACCAAGCGCATTCGGCGTCCAGCAACGTGTCAGAGCCCAAACTGCACCACCAAACCCGGCCCTCGCCGTCCCAGCGGTAGCCGCGCGCCTTGAGCTTGTCTGTGGCCTCAAAGGGCGCCCCAGTGGCACGCAGTTTGTAGCGCGTCTGGTCTGCACCTGCCAGCAGGCGCGACAAACCCGTTTGTCCATCGGCCAGCGACGACGCCAGCACCTGCAGCAAGGCATGGCAGTCCACCTGAGCACGGTGCGCGTCGTAAAACCAGCCGCGCTCAGACGCCAGAAACTCCAGCTTGGCCGAGCCACTGCCCTCTTTCTTCCAGTCAATGCCCATGAAGGAGCAGCCCCAGGCCTTGCCCGCAAACACCGGAAAACGCGCCTCCACAAACGGACGGTCAAACCCGGCGTTGTGCGCCACGATCAGGTCGGCCTGTTCGACAAGCGCAGTGACAGCCGCATTGTCGATGCGCAACCCCCGCACCATGCTGTCGTTGATGCCAGTGATTTCGGTGATCTGGGCCGGAATCGGCTTGCCCGGATCTTCAAACGACTCGTAAATGGTGACAGGACCTACGGGCAAACCTGTGGCCAAGTCCACCAGAACCGACAGCATGGCCAGCTCGATGATGCTTTCGCTCTTGCTGTCCAGCCCCGTGGTTTCGGTATCCAAAACGATCACGCGCCGGGTGGCCTGCCCGTTCACAGGCCCGTAATCGCTGTGCGGCACCAAACGGCGCAAGACGCGAAAGTCGGGGTGCTGCGCCAGCGCTTGGGCCATGGCTTCGGGGTTGGTGGGCGAATCGACAGGCACGTCGAAAAAACTCATTTGTTGGTTTTGGGTCATACCCACAATTAAACCGCGACTTCAGGGTCGTTTAAGGGCAACAACCCTGAATGGTTTTGATTCTCCAACCGATCCTCAGTCGAGCTTGATGCCCAAGTCCACCGCCAACTTGATCCACACGGGCACTTCGCCTTCCCAGTCTTTGCGCGTGTCGGCCAGGTTTTTGGGTTTGTTGGGGATGGCAAAGGTTTCGCGCAGTTTGGCGGCGCGTTCGGTGTTGGACCAGGCCACGGCTTCATCGGCCATGCGTTTGAGGATGGCTTCGGGTGTGCCGGCGGGGGCCACCAGGGGCAGGCCGCCTTCCAGCGTGACGAGTTTTTCGGTGTTGCCTTGCTCAGTCAATGTGGGCACATCGGGCAGTTTGGGCGATCGGTAACTGCCGGTCACACCAATGGCGCGCACGCCTCGGGTGGACATGGTGTTGAAAGCCTGATAACTGCCCACAGCCACTTGTAGTTGGCCCGAGGCCACGTCAAGCCACATGGGCGCTTCGCCCCGGTAGTGCACCGACTGGATGCTGGTGCCTTGCTGGCGATTGGTCTGGTCGGCCAACATGTGGGGGTACGAGCCCGGCGCGTAGGTGCCCATGGAGGTGGGGTTCTTTTTGGCCCAGGCCACGAACTCGGCCATGTTTTTGGCGGGAATCTTGTCGGGGATGCCCACCACCAGTGGGCCGGATGGGAACACGGTGACAGGCGTCAGGTCTTTGTCCAGGTTGTAGGGCAACTTGGAGTACAAAACACGGTTTTGCCAAAACGTGCCCGATGTGCTCATGACAAAGGTGTAGCCGTCGGCGGGCGACTTGGCCACCGCATCAATGCCAATGATGGCGCCCGCGCCGGGCTTGTTTTCGATGACCACCGGCACCCCCAGCTTGCCCGACAGGTACTCGCCGTAATTGCGCGCATAGGCATCGGTCAAGCCGCCGGGTGGAAAAGCCACCACGATCTTGATGGGCTTGGACGGCCACTTGGCAGCCTGCGCCCAAACAGGACCTGTCAGGCCGAGCGCCAGTGCCAGCAAGCTCAACTGAAGAAAGGGACGGCGCAACGATCGGGTGTTCATACAAAGCTCTCTCAAAAGATGGGTGCCCATTAGTTTAGGGCACTCACCCAGCCAGCGACAGTGGGGTTTCAACCCATGGCGTGTCGCCAAGGTGCACAGACAGGAAACGGATTACCCTGTAAAACAGATTTCGTTTCAATCCAACTCTGGTACACCATGGTCCAACATTTGAAGTTTTACATCGACGGCGCATGGGTCGAGCCCTCGCAGGCCAAGACCCGCACCGTGATCAACCCCGCCAACGAACAAGCCCTGTACGACATTGCCTTGGGCAACGCCGAGGACGTGAACAAGGCTGTGGCCGCCGCACGGCGTGCTTTTGAGACCTTCAGCCAAACCACCCGAGAAGAACGCATCGCGCTCTTAACCCGCATCATCGAGGTCTACAAAACCCGCGCCAAAGACTTGGGCGCGGCGGTCTCCGACGAAATGGGTGCGCCCCTGGCGTTTGCCGAAAAGATGCAGGTCGGCGCAGGTCTCGGGCACATCGTGGCCACGCTGGGCGTGCTCAAGGACTACGACTTTGAAGAAACCATCGGCAACGCCGAGGTGGTGCGCGAGCCCATTGGTGTGGTGGGCATGATCACGCCCTGGAACTGGCCCCTGAACCAAATCGCCT
>JBIKRC010000112.1:0-6430 GCA_044349375.1 Limnohabitans sp. | reverse complement strand
GCGCGGCGTAGCCGTGGGCGGCCTCGTGCAAGGTGATCGCGAAGATCACCGGCAGGGCGTAAATCAAAACGGTTTGGACGAGGTCAGACATATTCACCCCCCATTGTCTCAGACCCGTCTTGACGGCGGCACAGGCCATGTGCCTGGCATGCCGGCAGCGCCTGGCCAGGCCCCAAGGCCCGGCCGGGGCGGTTTACACCTGCGCAGGCAAAAAGCGCTCCACCAGCAAGGACCAATAGGCCGAACCCACGGCCACGTTCTGGTCGTTGAAGTCGTACCCGGGGTTGTGCACCATGCAGGCGCCGTGGCCATCGCCCGTGCCATCGCCATTGCCAATGAGCAGGTAACTGCCTGGCACCTCTTCGAGCATGAAGGCAAAGTCTTCGCTGCCCGTCAGGGCGCGGCCTTGGCGCATTACTTTGTCAGCGCCCACCAGTTCTTCGGCCACATCGCGGGCGAAGTCGGTTTCGGCCAGGTGGTTGACCAAAACCGGGTAGCCACGCTGGTAGTCGATGTCGGCGGAGATCCCATAGCTTTGGGCTTGGGCATGGACCAGTTCGGTGATGCGTTTTTCCAACAAGATGCGCACATCGCGGTCGAGCGAACGCACACTCAAGCGCAGAGTGGCGGTTTGCGGGATCACGTTGTTGGCCACGCCTGCATTGAACGCGCCGACCGTGATGATGGCCATTTGCTGGGGGTCGATGTTGCGGGCCACGATGCTTTGCAAGCCCATGACGATGGCCGAGCCGGCCACCACCGGGTCAGCGGCCACATGCGGCATGGCGCCGTGCCCACCTTTGCCGTGCAAGGTGATGGTCACGTTGTCAGACGACGCCATGGCCGAGCCGTCGCGCAAGACCAGGTGGCCTTGCGGGTGGGTGGGCATGTTGTGCATGGCAAAGATGGCATCGCACGGAAACTGCTTGAACAGGCCGTCTTCCATCATCTTCTTGGCCCCGCCCAAGCCTTCTTCTGCGGGCTGAAAAATCAGGTTGACGGTGCCCGAGAACACCCCTTTTTGCGCGATGTGCTTGGCCGCCGCCAACAGCATGGCGGTGTGCCCGTCGTGACCGCAGGCATGCATGATGCCCACGTTGCAGCTGGCATAGGACAGGCCGGTGGCTTCGTCGATTGGCAGGGCGTCCATGTCGGCGCGGATGCCTATGGCGCGGTGGCCCGAGCCCTTTTTGATCTGACCGACCAGACCGGTGCCGCCCAGACCGCGTGTCACTTGGTAGCCCCAAGCGCTCAGTTGCTCGGCCACCAAGTCGCTGGTGCGGTACTCCTTGTAGCCCATCTCGGGGTGCTTGTGGATGTCGCGGCGCACCGCGATGAATTCATCCGCTAGGGCATCAAGGGCGTGCAGTTTGTCGTGCAGAAAAGCTTCGCTGGGGGCGTTCATGGCAGGACCTCATTTCGAAAGTGGCTTATTGAGCCTGCAGGTTAATCGATTTGGCGATTGCGCGGTAGCGCTCGATTTCCCCAATATAGATCTTGGCCAGTTCAGCGGGGCTTCGCGGGGGCAAGACCAGATTGCCACTGGCTTCCAGCGCCTTGCGGGTTTCTGGGGCATCGGTCGATGCATAGAAGGCCTTGTTCAGGGTGTTCACCACGGCGTCTGGGGTGTTCTTGTGGACTTGGACACCGGCCCAAATGTCAAAGTCCATGGCTTCTAGGCCCTTCATGGCAGCCATGGCCGGAAATTGTTTGAACAGTGCATGCGGGGTTTTGGCGGTCACGGCCAAGCCCTGGACCTTGCCGTCGATGAGGGTCTGCGGAATGGAGCCGGCCATGGGCAAAAAAGCCATGTCGATCTGACCACCCATCAAGTCGGTCAAAAGTGGCGCAATGCCTTTGTAGGGCACATGCAGCATCTCCACCTGGGTCAACTGCGAGAACTTCTCGCCCACCAGGTGGTACAGCGAGCCCGGGCCCACACTGCCATAGCTCAGGGGCTTGTTGGTGTTCTTACGTGCCAGTGCCAGCAGATCGTCCACGGTCTTCACGTTGAGCGAGTTGCGCACCGCCAAAATGGTCGTGGTGGTGGCAAATTGCGCGACCAGTTTGAAATCTTCGGATTTGTACTTGACGCCCTGGATGGCCATGGGGGCCAGCACCAGCTCCATGGGGCTGCCCAGACTCAGGGTGTAACCGTCGGCCGGGGCGTTGACCAATTTGGCCATGCCGATCGCACCGCCTGCGCCGCCGATGTTTTCAATGATCATCGTTTGCCCCAGTTTGGCGGCGGCATCGGGCTGCACCTTGCGCGCAAAAAAGTCCGAGGGGCCACCGGCCGGGTAGGGCACGATCAGGCTGATGGTTTTGGCGGGATAGGTTTGCGCCAAGGCAGGGCCAAAGGCGCTGGCGGCCACGGCCAGGCTGGCGAGAAGTTGTTTGAAGTTCATGGTGTCTCCGTTAGGTTCAAGGGTTCTGCATGGTTGAAATGACCATGGTCAAATCGTAAAAAGTCCAAATCAATGTGTCCAATGACTTATTTTCCTGATAATCATTCGTAAAATGAATGCATGAACCTCAGACACCTTGAACACTGGCTGGCGCTGGCCGATACCGGCTCCTTCAGCCGTGCAGCAGAAAAATTGCACATCACCCAGTCCGCACTGAGCCGAAGCATCCAGGCTCTGGAGGATGACTTGGGAGGCCTCTTGGTTGACCGTGTGGGAAAAAAAAATGAGCTCACACCTCTGGGCCGCTCCGTGCTGGAGCGGGCACGGCGCATCGTGCACGAGGCCCAGGAACTCAAAGAGGGTGCGGCCTTGATCAAACAAGGCGGTTTGGGCAGTTTGCGTGTGGGTCTGGGCTCAGGCCCCGGGGCCATGCTGATGACCCCTTGGCTGCGTTACATGGCCGAACACCATCCGACGGTACAGGTGAGCGTGTCGCGTGGTCCGACCGAGCTGCAACTGGTGCAGTTGCGTGAGCGCGAACTGGATGCGCTGGTGGTCGATGTGCGCCGGGTGGCGGTTGCGCCCGACCTGAACATGACGCATGTGGTCGAGATGCCCGCCGGTTTTGTGTGCCGCCAAGGCCACCCGGTCTTGCAGCGTTACCCCGGGCCGGTGCCATTTGAAGCGCTGCTGGATTACCCCTTGGCCTCCACACCTTTGTCGCAAGAGGTGGCCCGCTTGTTGGTGGACCACTATGGCCCCCGGGCCAACCCAGCGCAGCTGATCACCTTGCAGTGCGAGGAGATCGCCAGTTTGATGGACGTGGTCAGTCAAACCGATGCGATTTATCTGGGCATCGTGGGTGCGGCACGCCAGGGCTTGGCCGATGGGTCGCTGGTCGCTTTGGACATGGACCCGCCATTTCTGGGGGGTGCGCGTCTGGCATTGATCACCTTGGCGGGCCGCAGCGAATTGCCGGTGATGTCGGTGTTCCGCTCATTTGTGGATCGGCAGATGCCACAGGCTGCAAGCATTGAATCTTGAGGTGGGCGCAGCGCACAGCCATGGCGGGTGCGATGGGCGTGCACCGCACGCCTGTGAATCAGGCCGTCACCACCCGCAGACCCATCAGCACGGCGATCAGCACCAGCAGGATTTGCACCCCTCGCCGAAAACGTTCGGGCGATATCCTGTCACTTTGCCGGTGCCCCAGCCAGATGCCCAGCAGCATGGCGGGCAGCCAGGCGGCCGACCAAAACGCGGTGGGGCCGCTGATGTCGTGCAACGAAGTGGGCACGATGGAAAGATGCGCCATGAGCGCCAGGCACAGCAGGGCAAACAGGTCGGTGAACAGGAAAAAAACCACCAGGCTGGCGCGCATCACCGCCGGGGCCAGCCGGGTTTGGTTGAACACCATGGCCACCGCAATGCCGCCGATGGCCGCCAGCCCGTTGAGCCAGCCACTGACCATGCTGGTGCCCCATTGCAGGGCTTTGCCGGGCGGGCTTTGGGGCCGCAGGCCCTGCAACTGCGCCAGGGCGATCACCCCGATGACCCCCGCAATCAGCAGGCGCAGGGTGTCGGCGGGCAGGCTTTGCTGGGTCAGCACGCCCAGCGGAATGAACACCACATTGCCCAGCAGCAGCACGCGCAGCCAGGACCAGTGCACATGGGGCAAGCAGGTTTTGAGCAGGCTGAGGCTGGCCAGAATTTCGAGCACAAAGAGAGCGGGCACCACTTGCGCAGGCGGCAGGAACACCGACAGGCAGCTCACGCACAGGGCCGAAAAGCCAAAGCCGGTCAGCCCTCGCACAAAACCGGCAAACAGCACCACCCCGCTGCTCAGCAGCAGGCTCATGGCGTTGGCGTTGTCTGGCAACGCGAAAAGGGGCCCCATGTTCATCTTCGTCGTGGGCGCAAGACCCCCAAAATTTGGGTGAACACCCGCTGGCCTTGCAAGTCCGACAAGTCCAGCATGTCGCTGTGACGGTAATAGCCACTCATGTCCAGGCCCACGCCCAGAGCGGTCAGCTCCACGCGGCCGCTGCGTTCGATGCGCTCGGTCACGGCCAGCAAATGCTGCTCCAGGTACAAGGGGTCGTTGGTTTGCGCCGTGGCGCTGTCGCTGGGGCAGCCGTCCGAGATGACCAGCAAGATGCGGCGAGAGGCGCTTTGCGCCAGCAAACGTTGCTCGGCCCACAGCAGGGCTTCGCCGTCCAGGCATTCGCGGTACAGATCGGGTTTGAGCAGGGCCGCGATGTCGCGCCGGGACAAGCGCCAGGCTTTTTCGGCGGGTTTGAAAATGATGTGGCAACGCTCGTTCAGGCGGCCCGGCTCGGTTGGCTGACCGGCGCGACGCCAGTCGCGCAGGGCGCGCCCGCCACTCCAGGCGCCGGTGGTGAAACCCAGCACCTCGCAGGGCACGCCCGCCAGATCCAGGCCGCGGCTCATCACATCCACCAACAAGGCGATCGACTCGCGCTGCGCCTTCATGCTGCCCGAGCAGTCGATCAAAAAGCACACCGCCGCATCGGGCACCGGGCGTTGGCGTTCGCGCACAAACAGCTGCCGCTGCAGGGGATTGGCCACCAGCTGCGACAGGCGGCTGCCGTCGATGCGGCCTTCGTCCTGGCCGTTCTCCAGGTCCTGCCAGCGCGGCGGACTGAGCAGCGCCTTGAGCTGGCGCACGAGCGGCTGCAAGGCCACGCCTTGCTGGGCAATGCGCTCGTCCAGCTGCAGGCGCAGGGCTTGCCGTTCGGCCGCACGCACCAACTCTGCTGCCTGCACGGTGCGGTCATAGGCGGTGGTGAAGACGGTGTAGCCGCGCAACACCTCGTCCGGGCTCAGGCTGCGTCCCGGTGCGGCGATGGCCTCGTCCTTGTCCTCGCCGCCCTCAAAGTCGATCCACAGCGAAAGCCGCTCGCGGCTGGGTTGCACCGGGTTGATGCGTGTGGCGGGGGGCTGCACCTGGCCGGCCACCGTGTGCTGGGCGACGCTGCGGGCAATGTTCAGGGCGTGCTCGCCATACAGGGCTTGGTCATGGCGCGTCAGGCGCAGGCCGCGCACATCGTGGCCAATGACTTCGGACAAAGCAAAGCGGGTCGACTCGATCAGGTCCATCAGCGCTTCGGGCACGGCATCGCCCAACACCCTTGCGCGGCAGATCAGGGCCACGGTGAGCAGCGTGAGGCCTTGCACGGTTTCGGCCAGGTCCGACTGGCCCAGCGCCACGGCCCAGACCTCAAAGCGGTGGCGCAGGTTGTGCGCTGCACCGGGCAGACCCAGCGCGCTGGCCTGCGACTCGACGCGGATTTGCTCCAGCATTTCCACAATCAAGCGTTCGAGCGGCATCAAGGTTTGGCGCTCGCACAGCGTGCGGTGCAGCGCCGCATCGCTGTGGCGCAGGCGCAGCGCTGCGCCATCGCTGGCGGCGCGAAACGAGCGCCAGTCGTCTTGCCCATGCACCGGGTGAAGGTGGGGGGCAAAGTCGGGCAGGCGCTGGTTGTGGCGGTACAGGCGGCGCTGGCGGTAGTGCAAATCGGCTTCAGCGCTCAGGGCGCGGGCGCTGGCTGCGCACAAATCGTCTAGCGCGTGTTGCTGGCGCAGCAGGGCTTGCTCGCTGGGGCCGTCTTGTCCAGGCACCGCCGCCAAACCCGCCTCGCTCATGGCGTGCCCAGCTCCTGGTCAAAACAGCGCTGAAAGTATTCTCCCAGCACCGGGCGCTCGGACTCATCGCCCTTGTTGATGAAGCTCAGGTACAGCGCCAGTTGCAGGTCGCCAAAGATGTCCAGGTTCTCGGCCCAGCTGATCAGGCTGCGCGGCGACATGAGGGTGGACAGATCGCCCACCGTGAAGCCCTGGCGCGTGAGGTTGGCAAACTGCACCATGGCTTGCAGCTGCGCCTGGCGGGCGTCGTCGCGCATGCTGGGCACACGGGCGCGCACGATGGCCATCTCTTGCTCGGGCGGCAGGTGGTTCAGCGTGGCCACAATGTTCCAGCGGTCCATCTGCGCCTGGTTCAG
>JBIKRC010000111.1:0-6469 GCA_044349375.1 Limnohabitans sp. | reverse complement strand
CCAACAAGACCATCACCTTCGTGTTGCCCTACGCCCCAGGCGGCCCCACCGACAAAGCCGCGCGCGACTTGGCGCAAGCCATGAGCAAGGCCATGGGCGGGCACAGCATCGTGATCGACAACTCGGCTGGTGCGTCCGGGTCTATTGGTGCCAACAAGGTCGCCAAGGCCGGTGCCGATGGCTACACCCTCTTGTTCACGCACATTGCGCAAGCCACCTTGCCGACTTTTTTCCGCAACCTGCCCTACAACGTGGAAAAAGACTTTGAGTACATCGGCCTGGTCAGCGAGAACCCGATGAACCTGATTGGCCGCCCCAGTTTGCCGGCCAACAACATGGTCGAGTTGGTCAGCTGGATCAATGCCAACAAGGGCAAGATCAACATCGCCAACGCAGGGCCTGGTTCGGCCTCGCACCTGTGCGGCATGTTGCTCCAGTCCACCCTCAAGGTGGACATGACCTCGGTTCCCTACAAAGGCACGGCCCCAGCCATGACCGACCTGATCGGCGGTCAGGTGGACCTGATGTGCGACCAGACCACCACCACGATCCCGCAGATCGAAGGGAAAAAGGTCAAGTCGTTCGCAGTGACCACGCCCACCCGCTTGACGGCAGCGGCCCTCAAAGATTCACCCACCATGCAAGAGGCCGGACTGAAAGACTTTTCGGTCACCATCTGGCAAGGCTTGTATGCCCCCAAAGGCACGCCTGCGCCGGTCTTGAAGAAACTCAATGACGCCCTCAAGGTGGCCGTCAAAGATCCGGACTTCATCCGCAAGCAAGAAGGCGGGGGTGCCACGGTGATCACCGATGCACGCAACGACCCTGCAGGGCACAAAAATTTTGTGATGTCTGAACTGGCCAAGTGGGCGCCTGTCATCCGAGCCGGCGGCATTTACGCGGATTGACCTTAAGCTGTAAACCACAAAAGGGTGCATCGGCTTCTGGGCTGGTGCACCCTTTTGGCCTTCTTGGGTGTTGAGCTGAAATGCCTTTATCCTTTGAGACTGTTCTTCGCCCAAGACCTTTTGACCATGACCGATCCTCAAACCATGTTGCGCCACCTCTACGACGTGGTGGTGCAACGCGCCTTGCCGCTGCACAACACGGCGGCTCATTTGCCTGCGCCGCCAGATCCTGCCAAGGGCCGCACCCTGGTGCTGGGCGCTGGCAAGGCGGGCGGCGCGATGGCGCAGGCGGTTGAGGCCCTGTGGCCAGCAGATGCTCCGCTTTCGGGCTTGGTGGTCACGCGTTATGGCCACACGCCTCCGCGCCCTGCCGGTTTGCCCGAGCGCATTGAAGTGGTCGAGGCTTCGCACCCGGTGCCCGATGCGGCGGGGCTGCAAGCGGCTGAGCGCATTTTGGAACTGACGAGAGGCTTAACCGCCGACGACCTGGTGCTGTGCCTGATCTCGGGCGGCGGCTCGTCTTTGCTGACTTTGCCAGCCGACGGCATCAGCTTGCAGCTCAAGCAAGACATCAACCGCCAACTGCTCGCCAGCGGGGCCAACATTGCCGAGATGAACTGCCTGCGCAAGCACCTCTCGCGCATCAAGGGCGGGCGTCTGGCGGCTGCTTGTGCCCCTGCGCGGGTGGTCACGCTCACCATCAGCGATGTGCCGGGCGATGACCCGTCCATCATTGCCAGCGGCCCCACCGTGCCAGATGCCAGCACCTGCGCCGATGCGCTGGCCATTCTCAAACGCTACGCCATCAACGTGCCCGATTCGGTGCTGCGGGCCTTGCAGTCGGGTGTTTGGGAAACGCCCAAACCCGGCTCGCCCGTGTTTGCGGGCCACAGCGTGCACATGATCGCCACACCCCAGCAGTCGCTCGAGGCCGCAGCCGCTGCCGCGCGTGAGATGGGGCTGAACGCCTACATCCTGAGCGACGAGATCGAGGGCGAGTCGCGCGAGGTGGCCAAGGTGCATGCAGCGCTGGCGCGTGCGGCGGCCAAGGGCCTGGGGCCGTTCACCAAGCCCTGCGTGATTTTGAGCGGCGGCGAAACCACGGTGACCATCAAGCCTCAGCCTGCAGGAACACCACGCGGGCGCGGTGGGCGGGCGGGTGAGTTTTGCATGGGCTTGGCAGAGGCCCTGCAAGGCCAGAGTGGCGTTTGGGCGCTGGCGGCCGACACCGACGGCATCGACGGCATCGAAGACAACGCCGGGGCGCAAGTGGCCCCCGACACGCTGGCGCGCGCTGCCGCGCTGGGGCACAAAGTGGCCGATCATCTGCAACGCAACGACGCCTACGGCTTTTTTGAGTCGCTGGGCGACCTGGTCATCACCGGGCCGACACACACCAATGTGAACGACTTCCGGGCGATCCTTGTGCGGTGATGGGGACTCATTGATGTGCGTCAAAGCCCACAGGCTGGGGCTCTGGCACATTTGGCTCCACCATGTTGGATACCTCTTTGCCCCCTTTGTCCGAACCCGCAGCCCCCGTGGTCGCAGGTACTGTGTTGCTGCACCGAGGTGACGCGGTAGACCGCATCCTGCATGTCATGCAGGGGCGCGTGGTGCTGGGGGTGCTGGAGGATGGCCACATGGCGCACCAGCTGGGCGTGGTGGAAGGGCCATTTTGGCTGGAGGCCGCATCGGGCCTGCTGGGCTTGCCGCACGCGGTTGATGCGGTGGCCGAAACCGAGGTGCTTGTGCAGTATGTGAACGTACCCAATTTTGTGGCCGATGTGCACGCTTTGCCCGAGGCCTCGCAAAACCTGCTCATGGACATGGCGCGTTCGCAGCGCCAACAAAGCGAACTGGCGGTCAGTCGTGTGGCCAAAGACGCTGATGCGCGATGCGCTGAATGGCTCTTGCGACATGCCCAACCCGACGAGCTTTTTGGTGGCTTGGCCGTGAAACTGACCGAGCGCAAACGCACCATCGCCGCGCAACTGGGCATCGCCCCAGAAACGTTTTCGCGGGTGCTGCGCCATTTGCGCGAACGCCAGCTCATCAGTGGCGGCGGCCGGGTGTTAGGCCTGCCCAACCCGCAGGCGCTGCGCGAGTTGGCCGGGGTGTGAGCTTGTTGGACCTTCAGGATTTTTGCAGTCTTGGATTTTTCATCCAAAGCACCGGATGTTCCTTGGCCGGACGAGCCGGTGCGCCGTGCTGCAGCAAGGCCTGGTCGAGTGCTTGGCCTGCTTCGTCTTGCAGGGCGGCTTGGCGGATGCGGGCCACGGCCTCAGCTTGATCGGCGACAGGCATTTTGGAGGCGGGGCCGCAAACATGGCGCAGGATGTGCAGCAGGTTGTCCTTGCCGCGTTCGTTGGTGCTGCCGTAGCCTTTGATGAGTTGGCCGCAACGCGCTAACTCCAGGCCCAGTGCGGGCGACTGGCGTGTGGCAGCCTCAATGCCGCCAAGCCATTCTTCGATCAGCGCTTGCTCGGTCTGATAGCGGCTTCCGAGCGGGCGCAGCACGCGCAAACTGGCCAAAAGGCGCAAGCTGGCCATGCCCCACAGCGCATGGCGCGCCACCTTGAGCGGCATGGACCAAGGCGCTTGGCCACGCGCCACACGGGCCCGGTCCCAGCGCAGCAGCCGATTGGCAAAGCCTTGCGGCAACAGAGCGGCCAGCTCGGGCACGCCGGGCTTGAAGTGGTCGTACACCTTGAGCACATCGCCCTCTTTGGCTTTGACTTCTTGCGTCACGCGGTCCCAGCGGCTGGCGCGGCTTTTCAGGTCGGCCACGCGGATGATGTCGTCAAACGCCATCCACAAGGCCAGCCAGCGGGTGGCCTCGGCGGTCACGGGGCGGGTGGCGTCGTTTGACGCGGATTCGGCATCGAGCAAACGTTCGAGCCGCTGCACGTACAAGCGGGCATAAGCGGGGCCTTGGTATTCCACCAAGCGCTGGTGCGCCAAGCCCATCAGGGGGTGCAGCACGGCGGGAAACTTTGCAGCGACATCGTCGGGCAAAACAGTCGATGAAGTTGCAGATACAGAGAGTTCAGGGGCCGCTGGTCTCATCACGTGCTCGACATACTGTGCCTGTTCGCGCTGGCGTGTCACCAAGTCAAAAGCCGATGCAAAACCGCGCAGGCTGGCTTGCGCCGTTTTGCTGGGGCCTGCCAACACGGCTTCGTAATGTTCGCGTGAGAAAGGCAGCAAGCCGCTGCCTGCAATGGCGCCCAGCATAACGGCGCTGACCAGGGTGCCGCTTTCCTGGCACAGGCGCGCCATGTCCATGACGTGGTGGCGCAGGCTGTGCGCGGCCACCACATCGAGCAGCGGGCCTTCGGGTCGGCGGCCATCGCCCATGGTCATTTTTTCGGCGGTGGTCAGCGCCCGTGATGAGGCGCTGATGACCAGCGTGCGGTCGTTTGAAGCCAGGCCGTTGCCGATCTGGCGCGCGGTTTCCAGCAGCTCCGAAGACACCAGCGCATCAAGCCTGCCAGGCAGCGGGTTCAGGCCCAGCACCGGCAAGCGGCCTTGCAGCTGGTTGTGGGGCAGGGGGTAAATCTCCAGGTAATAGGTGGTGGCCCCGGTGCGCTGCGCCACGCCGGGAATGGAGGTGGCTTGCGCCGGGTAGCCTGCGTGACGGGCTACGTCGACCAGCCAGTCGGCCAGCACGCCGCCGCCTTCACCGCCAAGGGCGCACAACAGAATCGAAATCGGTTGGGTCATGGTGTTTCTTTCAGGCATCTGTGTGGATCAAGCCGGTTGCAGCCAGCGGGTGGCCAGGCTTTGCCAGCCGGCCCACAGGCGCTCATGCAGCTTGGGGTTTTGCACCACTTCGGCGCGGTAAAAAGAGGGGCACAGCGTGGCCGCGTGCGCGTTTTCGCCGCACAGGCCGCAGCCCACACAGCCGTCGATCACCGTGGCCACCGGGTCCACTTTCAAAGGGTCGGGGTTGTCTTTCAACGTCAAGGTGGGGCAGCCCGACAGGCGAATGCAGGCATGGTCGCCGTTGCATACGTCTTCGTCCACGCCGTATTTCACGCGCTCGACGCGTTTGCCTTTGGACAGCAGCGAAGCCAGCCAGGGCTTGATGCGGCGCTGGCGTTCCAGCTGGCATTCGCCTTCGGCCACGATCACCTTCAGGCCCTGAAATTCGGTGGTGAAGGCCTCGGTCAGCGTGGCCTGCATGTGGCTGACTTCGTAGGTGTGCACCGTGCGCAGCCACTGCACGCCCAGGCCTTTGAGTGTGGACTCGATGGTTTGGTTGGTGTGCACCATGCTCTGGCGTTTGTCGCCCGCCAGTTCTTTGGCGATGTCGGTGGGCGTGTTGATGATGTCTTGCGTGCCGGTGGCCGAGGTGTAGCCGTTTTTGAAGATCAGCAGCACCGCGTCGTCGCCATTGAACAGCGCGCTTTGCACGCCCGTCAGCAAGCCGTTGTGCCAAAAACCGCCGTCGCCCATCACCGACAACACGCGTCGCTTCATGACCGGCGACACGCCCGCCCGGCTGGCCAAGCTCATGCCATAGCCCAAGATGGAGTGGCCCACCGAAAACGGCTCAAAGGTAGCCAGCGCGTGGCAGCCGATGTCGCCTGAAATGTGCACCGGGCCCACGTCTTGTTGCGCCAGCTTGAGGGCCGAGAACACCGGCCGCTCGGGGCAGCCAATGCACATGCTCGGTGGCCGCGCAGGCAGCGGGCTGCCCAGCAGCGCTTGCACTTGCTTGCGGCGTTCACCATTGGTGGCCAGCCATTGCCGCGTGGCCTCGGGCACAGCGTCTGCTTGGTGGCGGTCCAGAAACTTCAGCAAGCCCTGGGCCATGACTTCGGCGGTGTATTCGCCACCCGAAGGCAGCATGTCTTTGCCATGCAGCGGGGTTTGCAAGTCGAGTCGGCGCAGCATCAGGGCGAGCTCTTGCTCGATGTATTCGGGCTGACCTTCTTCGAGCAGCAGCACGGCCGATTTGTCTTTGCAGAAATTCACCAACTCGTCTGGCACGAGCGGGTAGGTCACGTTGAGCACGAGCACCGACAGGCTGGACACGCCAAACGCATCGGCCAGGTCGAACTGTTGCAGGGCACGCATGAGGGTGTTGTAGAGACCGCCTTGCACGATCAGGCCCAGGTGGCGGTGGGTGCTGCCTTCAAAGTGTTCGTTCAGGCGCTGTTCGGTGATGTATTGGCGTGCGGCGGGCAGGCGATGTTCGACTTTGCGTTTTTCTTGTGCAAAGGTCACAGGCGGGTGCGCCAGTTTCATGTAGTTGAAGCCTGCCGGCTCGTCGATCAGGTGCATTTTGGACAGCTTGGGGGCCTGGTTGTCCTTGGCCACAAACTGGCCGCGCACATGGCAGGCGCGGATGCGCAGCTCCATCATCACCGGCATGTTGGACGCTTCCGACAGCCGAAAACCGTGCTCCACCATGTTGACCATCTGGCCCAACTCGGGGCGGGGGTCGAGCAGGCACATGCCCGACTTGAGGGCGTAGGCGTGGGTGCGCTCTTGAATGACGCTGGCGCCCTCGCCGTAGTCTTCGCCCACCACGATCAGCACGCCCCCGGTCA
>JBIKRC010000110.1:0-6496 GCA_044349375.1 Limnohabitans sp. | reverse complement strand
AAATGGGCTTGGCATTTTCTGGCTTGGTCGTGGTCGGCGCGATGGCCATGCTCATGTATGAGCTGTTCAGCTACATCGAAAAGCGCACCACCGGCTGGGCCCACCGCAGCTCGCAAGGCGAATAAGGTACATGCTGTTTTGCGTGTGAGGCAGTCGGCCAACCCAAGGAAGTTACCCCAATGACTTGGCTGGCCCGACTGGATCTGGACTACACCCTCGAAGCCGAACGCAGCGTCGCCCGTTACCTGCACCAGGGCCCGCTGCGCATCTTGCAAAGCCTCTACCCTGAAGGCGATGCGGTCTGCCACAACGTGCTGGTGCACCCACCCAGTGGCTTGGTGGGTGGTGACACGCTGGACATGCAAGTCAACGTGGGCGAAGGGGCGCATGGTCTGGTCACAACCCCAGGTGCCACGCGCTTTTACCGGTCTGAAGCGGGCCTCGCCACACAACAGGTCCATGCACGGGTTGAATCTGGCGCTCGCCTGGAATGGCTGCCTTTGGAAGCCATCGCCTACAACCAATGCGATGCGCTCAACCGCGCTGTGTTTGACCTGGCCCCCGGCGCAGAAATGATGGCCTGGGACATCACCGCCTTTGGGCTGCCTGCAGCCGACTTGCCTTTTGCACAGGGCACCTTTCGGCAACATTTGGAAATACCCGGTGTGTGGCTTGAGCGCGGCACCCTGAACGCTGAAGACGGCCGCCTGATGGACAGCCCGCTGGGCCTGGCTGGCCAGCGCTGCATGGCCACGCTGGTGTTTGCGTCGGGCAGCGCCGTGGCCGATGAGCGCATCGAACGCGCTTTAGGTTGCGCCCGCGAACTGCTCGAAGCGTCTGAACTGCTCCTGACCGCAGGCGCGACCTCTCCGCACAAACAGGTCATCGTGCTGCGCGTGCTGTCACCTGTGACCGAACCCGCCATGCAGTTGCTACGAAAAGTTTGGGCAGCGTGGCGGCAAGAGATGTGGGCTTTACCGGGCACTTACCCTCGGCTTTGGCATGTCTAAGCCCTGAGATTTGCGGCTCGGCCAAACCGCCCCAAGCCCAGCTCGATCAGGCCTTCACCACGGCGCAGCAAGAACAACACATCCATCCCCATGCGCTGTGCCATGGCAATGCCCTCGCCGGGGCCTGCCACCAGCAAGGCCGTGCCCCAAGCATCGGCCTGCATGCAGGTTCGTGCCAGCACGGTGACCGATGCCACGCCATTGTTCACCGGCGCCCAGCGACGCGGGTCCATGGTGTGCGCGAGGCGGGTCCCGCCAACTTCCATAAAGTGCCGGTAGTCGCCCGAAGTGGCCACCGCCAGATCCTCCAACTCGATCACGCCACGCACCGCTCGGCGTCCAACTTCGGGGCTTTCCAGCGCCACGGACCAAGCTAAGCCGCCGGACTGACCGCCCACGGCGCGCAGCTCACCGTCCAGCGCTGCCAGTGCATGCCGAACGCCGTGTTCTTGCAGCACACGGGCCATGCGATCCACCGCGTAGCCCTTGGCAATGCCGCACAGATCAAGCTGCAAGGGCGCAAGCTTACGAACTTTGCCTGCGTTGCTGTCCAGCTCCAGACAGGCGTGCGCAGCAAGTGACTTGGATTGGCGTGCGATGCGAATGGCGTTCGCGTCGGGTGCATCGCATGCCGCACCAAAACCCCAGGCATTGACCAGCCCCCCAACGCAAGGGTCAAAGGCCCCCGCGCTCTGTCGTTGGACCTCCAGCGCACAGGCCAATACCTCCAGCAGTTCTGCGGGCACCGCCACCCAAGCGTCTACAGGCGCACGGTTCACGCGCATGAGGTCGCTGTCCAGCTTCCAGGGAGACATCTGCAGGTCCACCTGATCGACCGCAGCGGCCAAGTCATGCTGTAGGGCCTTCACATCCAAGCTGTCGTCGGCATCCAAGGTGGCCGACCAGCGGGTTCCCATGGCCCGGCCGTGCAAGGTGATGCGTTGAACCAACGTAACCGATTCAGAAGACATCTTCGGCATAACGTTCTTTGGATTTCAGCTTCGCGACGCTGAGTTGCAGAGGTGCCAACGCCACATCGAGCGCATCGGCCACGCCATGCGCCATGGCACGGCTGCCGCAGACACGCACGATGGCGCCTTGGCTGACCCAGTGGCGCACGCGCTCGGCATCGCGGCGCAGCGCGTCCTGCAAATAACCACCTCCGCCGGACACACGAGAGAAAACCGTCTGCAAGCTGGCCAAGCGCCCTTCTGTAAGCCACCCCTCGATCTCGGGGCCGAAGTAAAAATCTTGCGCCGGATCGCGCCCGCCAAAGTAGAGGTGCATGGGCCGCATGCGGTCGTTTCGGCGGATGAAACCCGCCAGCGGTGCCACGCCTGTGCCCGCGCCGATGAGCAACACCGGCTTGCGCGTCTGGGGCAGCGCAAACCCCGGATTGGGCCGGATGAAGGCCTGGATGGTGTCATGGATCTGCAGGCCCAGCAGGTGCGTGGAACACTGGCCACCGGGCAACTGCCGCACGCAAATTTCCAAAAAGCCGTCCTGCCAGCCCGACGCCAGTGAGTAGAAACGCGGCACGCTGGAGCCGGGTGGCACGATGCCCACCAGATCACCCGCCGAAAACCGCGCCAAACCACGCGTGCCCAGAAAGCTGCGCAACCCTTCTGTAGGCCAGGCAAAGCGCAAGATCGCGGTCGGCTGACCGCCTGCGGGGGCGAAGTTCTGACGTCCGATAAGTGTCAGCACCGTGGTCGTTGGCAATCGCGGCACATGCTCCAGCACCAGGGGTTCATTCAGCGCCTGAGCCAAGGCCAGGCCCCAACGTGCGAACTGCTGCGCGGATTGTTGGTGGATGCATTCGATCGGCAGCAACGCGGGCCAGCCTTGCGAACGCAGCTGCCGCTCCAGAGCCTCGGCAAAGGCGCAAAACGCCGGATACTGCCGATCACCAAAGCCCAACACCGACAGCGGGACCTTGTTGGCCTTGAGTTTTGAAATCAGCTCAAGCGAACCACTGGCATGGTCCGGGGCCTGGCCTTCACCATAGGTGGCCGCCAGCAAAAAGACGTGCTGTGTGGCGGTGGTGGTTTGAAAATTCTCCAAAGCACTCGTGTGCACGCGGTGCCCGCACTTTCTCAGCGCGTCTTGCAGTGTTTGGGCAAAACCCCAGGTGCTGCCCCCCTCGCTGGCCACGAAGATGAGCACATCGGCCTGCGCCATGGGGGCGTTGCCGGTGATCTGGGGGGTTTGGCTGCGGGCTTGCCACCAAATGAATAAGCCCGATAGCCAAAACAACAGCACGCTGGCACCCGCAAGACCGAGCACCACGGCCCAGAGCCAAGCCGAGTCTCCCGTGTGCAGCACCACAGCCAGGTCGACCACGCGCTGCGCCAAGCTGGCGTCTTGCCAGACCAGCATTTGGCCCGAGTACCGATCTATCCAGCCCTGTCCCTGGGCGGTGGTGATCTTCCAGGTGTCTTCCGGATCGGTGGCCCCCGGCACATTCAACTTGTGCAAATCCTTGACCAGCTGGCTTTGCAGCGGGGCCAGCTGCGCGCCGGGTAAGGCTTGCTGGCCTGAAACCACCGAAAGCACCTCCGGCTCAGTCCCCGCATCCAGCGCCACCAGACCCAAGGTGGATGCGCTCATCGTCAGCGCGGTGACCGACGTGAGCAACAGAACCAGCAGCGCCACTCGGCCGGTGAGCACATGTATGCGTTGCGCCAACGTGCCGCGCACCTTCTTGGTCAGTCGCTGCCAGCCGCCCATGCGCCGAACCAGCAGCACCAGCGCCGATGCGCACAGCACCGCCATGGCCAGCGCAATGCCCGCTGCAAGCCAACGCCCGGCGTCTCCCAGCAGCAAAGAGCGGTGCAGGTTCTTCACCCAGCGCGGCAGCGCCGAGGCTTGCCAAGGGCCCAACACCCGGCCATCGGCGGGGTCCACATAAGACGCTTGCGGCTGCTCGCCAGCAAAGCTGAACACCACGATCGCACCCGAGGGCAGGTGCCGGATTTCTTCGGCGTCCGGCACCGTGCGTGTCACGCGCTCGACCAAAGTGGCCACCGGCAAGTCGCCAGGCGCTGCGGGGGCCTGCCAAGCCTGCTGCACCGGGTCGATTGCCAGAAGGGCACCACTGATGCCCAGCACCACAACCAAAGTGCCAACGGTCAAGCCCAGCCAGCGATGAATCGCTTTCCAGCTCATGCCAAGCATTTACTGAAGCTGGAAAGTCGCCGACTGAATGTACTGCTTGCCGGTCTGCGGCTTGCCCGCATTCACTTTGGACAAGGGGATACGGACCTCTGACGGGCTGTCGCGCATGTCTTCGACGGCCGCGTCGATGCGGATTTCGTAGCCCGCATCGATCAATGCATCCGCCAGATCGGCCGTGACTTTCAGGGTGCGCCCCGCGCCCACACTGGCACCGGTGACACCATTCAAACGTTTGGCATCACCGGCCGAGAGTTTGTACCAGTCAGACAAATGCTTGTGGTACTTGGCCTTGCCACCGGCCACCCAAAGGGTGCGCACATAGGCCCCCTTGGCATCCATCAGGTAAGCCGCCAAGTAGGCACCATCGCCGCCGTAACTCTTGAGCTGCGCGGTCAGCGTGACCGGACGGCTGTGCGCCAAGGGGGAAAAGGCCAATGCGCAGGCGGTAGCCACAAGGGTCAATAGAGGTTGGGACATGGTGGTTTTCCTTGGGAGTTTGTTCATTGGGGGGGCCGCGGCTGCTGCGCGGCGCCTTGGCCATCGCGTTCGCGTTCGCTTTGACGTTCGCGCTTGTGGTCGTCTTGCTTGAGCTTCAAGACCTTGAGCGTTTCCGGGTCGATCTTGGCTTTGAATCTGCGGCCCTGGGCATCGGTGAACCGAATTTCATAACAGCCGTCGTCGATCTTCAGCCGCTCTATCTGCCAGCCTTGGGCTGCGGCCATTTGCCGCACGGCATCGCGTGATTGCCAGCGGTGGATCGGCGCATCGCAATCGTCCTCGGCCAGCGCAGGTAACACGGCAAAGCCCAGCGACAACACCAGCAGCCCCTGGCTCAAAGTGCGGGTGCATTTCATGGGAGGTTCCAGTCAAGCCGGTTCGGGCATCAGGCTTTGGGTTGGGGGCATGGTGAAAAGCCATGGGCGTTCAGACCTGTTGGCGCGTTCACATTCGATGCGCCGCTAGAACTGAATGATCAAGGTTCTTGTTCGAATCCAAGTTGATCAAAGTCAATGCTTGCCGCTGACCCTCATGGTCAGATGCGAATGATGTTTCTTTTGTCATGAACACCTCTGCACATTGGGGCGGCTTGCTGACCGCCCTGGGGGTGGGCTTGCTGATCGGTGTGGTGCGCGAGCGCAGGCACCAGCCCCATGTGAGCAAGGCTGGCACGCGGACACACGCGCTGGTGGCAATGCTCGGCTATGTGAGCTGGAGTTTGGGCACCTGGCCATTTGTGGCCACCCTCTTGGTGGTCGGTGCGCTGGTGATCGGGGGTTATCAGGCCACCGCCCGAAGCGATCCTGGCCAGACGGGCGAGGTGGCTTTGCTGGCAACACTGATGTTGTCGGCGCTTGCGCAGCAAAACCCGAGCTTGTCTGCCGCTCTGGGCGTGCTGGCTGCCGCACTGCTGCATGCCAAACAAGCTTCACAGCGCATCAGCCGTGTTCTGATCACCGATCAAGAGTTGCAAGACGGCCTGATCCTGGCTGCCGCAGCACTGGTGGTCACACCACTGCTGTCGGACCAAGCGATAGACCCCTGGGGCGTGCTGCAACCCACCACACTGTGGCGCATTGTGGTGCTCGTCATGGCGGTTGGTATGTTGGGCCATGTGGCACAACGTGCGCTGGGGGGTCGTTGGGGCATGCCACTGGCGGCATTCTTTTCTGGTTTTGTGTCCTCCACTGCCGTGGTCGTCAGCATGGGTCAGCGCGTGCGTGGCGGGCACAGTGATGCGCTGCCCGCAGCGGCGTGTGCCCTGCTGGCCAATCTGGCCTCGTTGGCGCTGTTTGCCGGGGTGCTGGGGGCCGCCTCACCGGCCTTGCTGGTGACCATGCGCTGGCCGTTGGTCTTGGCAGGCCTGGGCTTATTGTTGGTGGTGCTGGCCGCCTTGCGGCGCATCGAAGGCGATAGTGCCGAGACCCCAGCAGGACGTGCCTTCAAGCTCACCCATGCCTTGGGTATGGCCAGCATCATTGCCTTGATGTCCTTGCTCGCCGCCTGGCTGCAACATGTTTTTGGCAATGTGGGCGTGCTGGTGGCTGCGCTGTGTGTGGCTTGGGTGGAAGTGCATGCCGCCGCCGCCAGCATTGCGCAACTGATACAGACAGGTGGCATGACACCTGAGTGGGCGCATTGGGCACTGGTGGCCGTTCTCGCCTCCAGCGCTGTGGCCAAAACCGCTTTGGCGATGGCCAGTGGCGGGGTTCGCTATGGTCTGACAGTCGGACTGGGATTGGCGGCCATGGTGGGGGGTGGCGCGGTTGGGGTGTTGTGGTTGGTCTGAATGGGGCCAGTGGGCTTGTGTT
>JBIKRC010000108.1:0-6521 GCA_044349375.1 Limnohabitans sp. | reverse complement strand
CAGTGATTCTTCGAATAGGGCGGCAAATGATTCAGACATGGTGTTTCCTCATCCACAAGTGCAGGACTGACGAGCGCGACATGCGTCGTTTCCAGGAGCTGACTTTGGCGATTGGTTTTGCGGTGTGAGCCGCGGTTGGTTTTTAAAAAACCACCTGACCAGTGTGCAAGCTGCACGATAAGAGCCGGGTGGAACTTTGGGTCAGCCTGCACAGGGCGGGCTGGGGTGGCTGTTTTCGGTGGGTTAACTTACGTTGTTCAACCGAAAACCTGCCGGCTTTGCCACCAGACCATCACTTGATCCACCGAGGCTTCGATGGTCAGGGACGAGTTGTCCAGTTGCAAGGCATCTTGTGCGGGCTTCAAAGGCGCTGCGCTGCGGGACATGTCCCGGGCGTCGCGTGCTTCCAAGTCAGCGCGAAGAGCGTCGATATTAGCCGAAAAACCCTTCAAAATCAACTGCTTATGACGCCTTTCGGCCCTTTTGGCCGCACTGGCGGTCAAAAACACCTTCAAAGGGGCGTCGGGGAAGATCACCGTGCCCATGTCGCGGCCGTCGGCCAAGAGGCCCGGCAGACGCTGAAAACTGTGCTGAAGTTGGACCAGCGCTTCGCGCACTGCCGGCAAAACGGACACTTTGGAGGCGTTCATGCCGCCTTGCTCACTGCGGATGGCGTCTGTCACATCGACGTTGTTCAGCAGCACCTGCTCGCCTTCAAAGCGCACGGGCAGACTGCGGGCCAGTTCGGCGATGGCCGCTTCATCGGCAATTTCCAGCGTCAGCCCGGCCAGCAAGGCCGCTTGGGCGGTCACGCGGTAGAGCGCGCCCGAGTCCAGGTAGTGGTAACCCAGTTGCGCGGCCACGCGGCTGGCCAGCGTGCCTTTGCCCGAGGCCGTGGGGCCGTCGATGCAAATCACCGGAATGTTGGGGGCCGCCGTGTGCGCCACCGAAAACAGGGCCTCGAAATAATCCGGGAAGGTTTTGGCGACGCACTTGGGGTCTTCGATGCGCACCGGCACCTGGTCGGCATTGAAGGCCGCGAGCGAAAAACACATGGCCACGCGGTGGTCGTCGTAAGTGTGGATGCTGGCGCGTTGCCATTTTCCGGCGGGCAGCGGGTGGATGGTGATCCAGTCGGGGCCCTCTTCCACAGTGGCACCCAACTTGCGGCTTTCGGCGGCCATGGCCGCGATGCGGTCGGTTTCCTTCACACGCCAGCTGGCGATGTTGCGCAGCGTGGTCGGGCCATCGGCGTACAGCGCCATCACGGCCAGCGTCATGGCGGCGTCGGGGATGTGGTTGCAGTCGAGCGTGATGCCTTTGAGTGGCCAGGCACCGCGCTGGATCTCCAGCCAGTTGGGGCCGCTGGTGATGTTTGCGCCCATTTGGGCCGCGGCGTCCATGAAGCGGATGTCGCCCTGGATCGAGTCGGCCCCAACGCCCTGGATGCGGATGCCCTTGCCTTCGGAGCCTTTGGATGGATCACCTGCGGTGATAGCACCCAAAGCGATGAAGTAGCTGGCCGAAGAGGCATCGGCCTCGACGTGGATCGTGCCCGGCGACTGGTAGCTGCTGCCCGCTGGAATGACAAAGCGCTCCCAGCCCTGGCGTTCAACCGCGATGCCGTAGCGCGCCAGCAGGTTGAGCGTGATTTCGATGTAGGGCTTGCTGATGAGCTCACCCACCACCTCAATGGTGATGGCGCGGTCTTGGGCCGCCAAGGGCAGCGCCATCAACAAAGCGGTGAGGAACTGGCTGGACACATCGCCGCGCACGGGGATGGGTTTGTCCAGTTGCAGCTGGGGCTGGCCGATGCGCAAAGGGGGAAAGCCCGCGTTGCCCAGGTAGTCGATGGTGCACCCGATTTCGCGCAGGGCGTCTACCAAGTCGCCGATGGGGCGTTCGTGCATGCGGGGCACGCCTTTGAGCGTGAAGTCACCACCCTGCACAGCCAACGCGGCCGTCAGTGGGCGCATGGCCGTGCCTGCGTTGCCCATGAAAAATTCGATCGCCTCAGTCGGCCAGGCGCGACCGCCCAGGCCGGTGATGGTGACGGTGCTGCCTGCCACATCGACCCCGCAGCCCAGTTGGCGCAGCGCAGCCAGCATCACGCGGGTGTCGTCCGAGTCGAGCAGGTCGTGCACCACGGTCGTACCTTGGCACAGCGCCGAGAGCAGCAGCACGCGGTTGGAAATGCTTTTGGAGCCGGGCAGGGTGACGGTGCCGGACGCGCCTTGCAGCGGCGGGAGGTCAAGAAAGGCGGAGGAGAACATGGGGTCAGTCTTCTGAGGCTGTGTTGCAAGCGTGACCGGCTTGCAGCGTCCAGGCCGAGCGCACATCGCTGGCTTGTTGAATCAGTTGCTGCAGCGCAGCGGTATCGCCTTGTTTCAGGGTATTTTCAAATGCGTCGAGTGCCGTGCGAAAGTGCGCCAATTGCGTGAGGACTTCCGCATGGTTGGCGCTCAAGATGTCTCGCCACACCGAGGCATCTGAGGCGGCGATGCGGGAAAAATCTCGAAATCCCGGACCTGCCATCTCCAAAAACGCGGGGCCTTGCGGCTGGGCCGTCAGCGCATTCACGGCGGCAAAGGCCAGCAAATGCGGCAAGTGGCTGACGGCGGCAAAAGTGGCGTCATGGGCCTGGGCTGTCATCTGGCTCACATGGCTACCGATGGCGGTCCACACTTCGCTCGCTGTTTTTATCTGGCCGATGCTGTTTTGCGGCAAGGGCGTGAGGATGGTGCGTCGCGCTTGGTAGAGCGAGCCTTCGGCATGCTCAATGCCCGCGACTTCTTTGCCTGCAATCGGGTGGGCAGGCACAAAGCAGTTCAGGCGTTCACCAAGAGTGACTTTCGCGGCAGCGATCACGTCGCTTTTGGTGGAGCCCACGTCCATCAGCAAGGCGTTGGGGTTCAGTGCTTCGCGCATGGCGGCAAAGCTGCTTTGCATCGCGCCCACAGGAACGGCCAGCAAAACAAGATCTGCGCCTTGCACCGCAACGGCCACGCTGGTGCAGGCTTGGTCAATGACCTTCAGTTCCAGTGCGCGCTGGCGTGTTTTTTCAGAGGCACTGAAGCCGACAATGGTTTGCACAAGACCTGCCTCGCGCAGCGCGAGCGCAAACGAGCCGCCCATCAGGCCGCAGCCGATCAGGGCCAAGCGTTGGAATTTCACCGCGCGCTCACTCGGGCACGGGGTATGAACCCAGCACCTTGTAGAAGGCGCACAGGCCTTGCAACTCGTGCAAAGCGGCGGCCACATGAGGCTCGCTGATGTGGCCTTGCAAGTCGATGTAGAAGTAATACTCCCACTGGCCCGATTTTGCGGGGCGCGATTCAAAGCGGGTCATCGATACGCCGTTGTTCTTGAGCGGCACCAGCAAATCGTGCACCGCACCCGGGCGGTTGGGCACCGACACCACCAGGCTGGTGCAGTCTTTGCCCGAGGCGGGTGGTGTGGCCAAGGTCTGCGGCAAAGCGATCACGGCAAAGCGGGTACGGTTGAAGGCTTCGTCTTGGATGGCGTGGTGCACGATGTGCAGGCCAAACTGGCTGGCGGCGCGTTCGCTGGCGAGTGCCGCCCAAGCCGGGTTGGTGGCAGCCAAGCGTGCGCCTTCGGCGTTGCTCGACACGGCGCGCCGCTCCACATGCGGCAGGTGTTTGGACAGCCAGCCCTGGCACTGGGCCAACGCTTGGGGGTGTGCCATGACGACCTCAATGCCCGCGTCAGAGTTGAGCTGGCGCAGCAAATTGAAGCGCACCTGCAAACTGACTTCACCCACGACATGCACGGGCGAGCGCAAGAACAAATCGAGCGAGCGGGCCACCACGCCTTCGGTGGAGTTTTCCATGCCCACCACGCCATATTGGGCGGAGCCTGCAGCGGTGGCGTGGAAAACTTCGTCAAAGTTGGCGCAGTAAATCAGGTTGGCGGCGCTGCCAAAAAACTCGATGGCCGCCTGTTCGCAAAACGTGCCCTGGGGGCCCAGCACCGCCACGCGTTGGGGTGCTTCGAGCGCCAGGCAGGCCGACATGATTTCGCGCCAAATGGAGGCGATGTGTTCGTTTTTCAGCGGGCCGGGGTTGGCTTGGGTAATCTTGTCGATGACTTGCGCCACGCGGTCGGGGCGAAAGAAGGGCGAGCCTTCAGCGCGTTTGATCTCGCCGACTTTTTCGGCCACATGGGCGCGTTGGTTCAGCAGGCTCAATAGCTGTTTGTCCAGCGCATCAATTTGCACACGCAAAGCGCCCAGGGCGTCCGACTGAATGGGGGGGTGGCTCATGTCTCGTGGTCTTTCTGGTGGCTTGATTTTTTGGGGTGCTTCAGGCCTGTTTTTCTTCAAATTGACGCATGTAGGCCACCAGCGCCTGCACGCCTTCGAGGGGCATGGCGTTGTAAATGCTCGCACGCATGCCGCCCACTGACTTGTGCCCTTTGAGTTGCAGCAAGTTGGCCGCTTTGGCACCCGTCAAAAAGGCGTCGTTGCGCGATTCGTCGCGCAAGAAAAAGGGCACGTTCATGCGCGAGCGGCAGTCCTTGGCCACACGGTTTTCAAACAAGCTGGAGCTGTCGAGAAAGTCGTACAGCAGCTGCGCTTTGGCGATGTTGCGCTGCTCCATGGCTGCAATACCGCCATTTTTTTTCAGCCACTGGAACACCAGCCCCGCAATGTAAATGCTGTAAGTGGGCGGGGTGTTGTACATCGACTGGTGATCGGCCACCAGCTTGTAATCAAAAGCGCTGGGGCAATGCGGCAGGGCATGGCCGATCAGGTCTTCGCGCACGATGACCAAGGTCAGACCTGCGGGGCCCAGGTTTTTTTGCGCACCGCCAAAGGCCAAGCCCACGCGAGACCAATCCACAGGCCGAGACGCAACATGCGAAGAAAAATCCACCACCAGAGGGGCATCACAGCCCAAGGCTTTGAGGTCCGGCAGTTCGTGGAACTCGACACCGTGAATGGTTTCATTGCTGCAAATGTGCACGTAGCGGCTGTTTGCGCCCACCTGCCAAGTGGCAGGGGCGGGCAGGGTGGTAAAGCCTTCCACCTGACCCGATGCGGCCACGCGTGCGGTGCCGTATTTGCCCGCTTCCTTGAGCGACTTTTGGCTCCAGCTGCCCGTGAGCACAAAGTCCATGGCCCCGCCTTGCGACAGGTTCAGCGGCACGATGGCGTTTTCGGCCAGGCCACCGCCTTGCATGAACAAAATCTTGAAGTGGGTCGGCACCGCCAACAACTCGCGCAAGTCGGTTTCGGCTTGCTCGTAAATGCTGATGAACTCCTTGCCGCGGTGGCTCATCTCCATCACGCTCATGCCAGAGGAACGGCCTTGTGCATCTTGCCAGTCGAGCATCTCAACTGCGGCTTGTTGCAGCACGGCCTCGGGCATGACGGCAGGGCCTGCCGAAAAGTTGAAAGCGCGGCCCATCACTTATTCCGCTGTAGGCGTGCTGTCGTCCGGTGTGGCATCGGCATCACTCGCTTCGCCGTCAGCCACATTGGCATCGTTTTCCACAATGCGTTGCAGACCCGACAGTTTGGCGCCTTCGTCCAGGCCAATCAGGGTCACGCCCTGTGTGGCGCGGCCCAGTTCGCGGATTTCGGAGACACGGGTGCGCACCAACACACCGGTGTCGGTGATCAGCATGATTTCATCGTCGGCATGGACCAAGGTGGCGGCCACCACTTTGCCGTTGCGCTCGGATTGCTGGATGGCGATCATGCCTTTGGTGCCCCGGCCATGGCGGGTGTACTCGGTAATCGAGGTGCGTTTGCCATAGCCGTTTTCTGTGGCCGTGAGGACGCTCTGTGTTTCGTCGCCCGCCACCAACATGGCGATCACGCTTTGATGGTCTTCGATCATCATGCCACGCACACCACGAGCGCTGCGGCCCAGCGGGCGCACATCGTTTTCGTCAAAGCGCACGGCTTTGCCACCGTCACTGAACAGCATCACATCGTGCTTGCCGTCGGTCAAAGCCGCTCCGATCAAGAAATCGCCTTCGTCCAGGTTCACAGCGATGATGCCGCCCTTGCGTGGGTTGCTGAATTCGTCAAGCGAGGTCTTCTTGACCGTACCCATGGAGGTGGCCATGAACACGTATTGGTTGTCTGGGAAGGTGCGCGCTTCACCCGTGAGGGCCAGCACCACGTTGATTTTTTCGCCTTCTTGCAGCGGGAACATGTTCACGATGGGGCGGCCACGCGAGCCGCGTGAGCCCGCTGGCACTTCCCAAACTTTGAGCCAATACAAACGGCCGCGGTTCGAGAAGCAGAGCAAATAGTCGTGTGTGTTGGCGATGAAGAGTTGGTCGATCCAGTCATCTTCTTTGGTGGCGGCGGCTTGTTTGCCCCGGCCACCCCGCTTTTGCGAACGGTACTCAGACAGGGGTTGGCTCTTGATGTAGCCGCTGTGCGAGAGCGTCACCACCATGTCGGTGGGCGTGATCAGGTCTTCGGTAGACAGGTCTTGCGCGCTGTGCTCAATCTCGCTGCGGCGCGCACCGATCTTGGTCTGGCC
>JBIKRC010000109.1:0-6521 GCA_044349375.1 Limnohabitans sp. | reverse complement strand
CGTACTTTGGTACAGCGGGTCTTGCGCCCTCAACCACTCGATCGACAAGCGGCAAGCATTCTCCAGCGAGGTCGCGTCCATGCGCATGGCCTCATCGGTGACGTGTGGCTCATCCGACCAGGTGAGGTAAAAACCATCAGGCGTGAACCAGTCGGAAGGGTTCAAAGGTGCGCCCAAAAAGACATCGTCGTTGAAATAAAAATAGCGCTCGGACAAACCCGGAATGTGGTGAATCCAAGATTCAATGTGGCCCGAATCGAAGGTGGGCAAGGAAGACTCGGGCATCAGCTCTCGGTGGTCCACCAGGGTCAACCGGTCCGAGGGGCGCAGCCAGTCCGGCGCTTGCGCATCGGTCACGATGTAAACATGGCCGTGCTGCGGGAAAAACTTCTCCAGCGCCCGCAAGCTGTAACGCAGCTCATGGTTGTCCCTGAAGCGGCCCTCCACGTTGCTGTAACGCGCCATGGCCGCGCCCGTGTCGCGGGGCAATAACGCCAAAGCCGCTTGGCGCTTGGCTCGCCAGCTCGAATCGTTGCCGTCGACCCACAAATACACCACATCAATGGGCTCGTCTTTGAGGTGGGGGAAGCCCGCTTGGGCTGGCTCTGCGTGCACTTGGGCGGAGGTGCGGGCAGTGGAGGGTCTGAAATTTTTCAAGCCGCAAGTCTATCAGCGGGCCACACACGCATTTTCAATACCCGCCCCGGGGTCAGGGCCACTGCACCCACCCCCTGGTGCGCACACCCCAACCGCACCCCAAAACGCCCTTCCAAAATGCCTGCAAGCCCTTCAAACCGGGTGCCACTGCAACAACCACAGCAGCGCACTGAGCGTGAAAAACGACAGCACCGTGGTCACCAGCAAGGCCGCAGCGCTCACTGTGCCGTGGCCGTGGCGTTGGTTCAAGATGGTGAAGATGCCCAGCATGGGCATCGCCCCGGTGAGCAAAGCGGCAGCCCGCAAAGCCGGATCTGCAATTGGCACCAGCCAAACCAGCACCACCCACATGGCCAATGGATGCAACACCAACTTGCCCAGCACAATCGGCAGCACGGTGCCCTGCAGCCCCAGCGCCTGCAAGCCCACCAAAGCGCCACCAATCACAAACAGCGCCAGCACCGCGCTAGCCTGCGCAAACAAGTCGATGGTGCGCCCCAAAGGCGCAGGCATCTGCAGGCCCGACAACGAAAACGCAAAACCCGCCACCACACCCCAAATCATGGGATTGCGCAGCACGTTTTTCAGGGTCTGCAGCAACACGCTTTTCCACCGCCCGGGTCGGCCTTGCGCGTCGGCAATGGCCAGCAGCAAAGGCAACAGCAAGAAGTTTTCGACCACCATGTTCAACGCCAGCGCCACCCCCGCCACCGGGCCAAAAGACAACAAAATGATGGGATAACCCACAAAGCCGCTGTTCGGGCACGACATGCCCATGGCCATCATGCTGCTGTAACTCAGGCTCTGGCCCAGCACCTTGCGCGCCCACCACAGGCCCAGGCCCATCACCAGCAAAGAGCCCAAGGCATAGGCCAGCAAATAGTTCAGGTTCAGGATCTCCGCCACGCTGCGCTGCGACAGCGCGTTGAACAGCAACGCAGGCAAAGCCAGCTGCAGCGTGAAACGCCCAAACACCTGCATATCGGCCTTGGCAAACAGCCCCATGCGCGTGCACACGTAACCCAGGGCAATGGTCAGGTAAATCGGGACGGTGATGCCCAGTATTTCTAAAGTCGCGTTCATTCCAACCGTTCAGTGTGTTTCGCCAGGTGCAAAGCGCCAACCTGTCACGCGCGACCTCTGCTTAAAATCTTCCATCGCCTATTGTATTTTTTATGCCCCCACTTCAAAAACCCGTTTCTGACCTGTTGGATGTGCTGACCGATCGGCAATTCGAGGCCGACCGGGCTTCGTGCTTGCCCTTGCAATTTCAATCCCATGGCCGCAACGCCACACTCAGCGGTCTGATCGCAGGCGGGCGAGTGCTGCACCTGGGCTTTGCCGACCATGGTCCCCTGATTGCCGACAAACGCGCGCAAGGCACTTGGCTTCACGACGATGTCATCGCCCACAGCCAGGTTTGCATGGGTGTGGACATCGATGCCCAGGCCGTGGCCTTGGCACAAGGCCTGGGCGTACCCCACCTGCACTGCCTGGACGTGTTTTCACCCGAGTTTGCCGATCTGGCCGTGCGATTTGCCCCCACCCATGTGCTGCTGCCCGATGTACTGGAGCACCTGCAAGATCCGGTGGCTTTCTTGCGCCGCATTGTTCAGGTCCTGCCTCAAGTGCCCTTGATCGTCTCGGTGCCCAATGGGTTGAGCCTGCGCAATTTCCGCAACAGCTTGGGCAATGTCGAGCGCATCAACACCGACCACTTGTGCTGGTATTCACCCTTCACCGCAGCCAAGTTGCTGAGCAGGGGCGGCTATGCGCCAGAACAATTTTGGAGTTGCCAGATCGCCCCCGCCATCTCTTTCAAGGGCAAGGTGCTGTCGGCTCTGGCGAATTGGCGTCCGTTGTGGGCCGACAACGTGGTGGTGGTGGCGCGACCCCGGGCTTAAAAAGCAAGACCATGCCTTGGACTAAGCCTGCAGCCTGTGTTCAAGGCGCTTTAGAACTGCCGGGCACCACCGCATGGCGAAACGGGCTGAGGGCGATCCACAGCGCAAGAGCCCCAAGGCTCAGGACCATGAAAGCAGAAATCCAGCCCAGGTGTGCACTGGCGGTGAAATCAAAGACCGCCGACCCACCCAGGCACATGGCGATAAAAACCGCGTTGATGCCAACACACAGCCACGAGTACATCGCCGCCAAGCCTTTTTGAAACGGCAAATGCGCCAAAGCAGCCATGAAGCAGGCCGCCATTTGCCATGCAACGAGCGGCCAAACGCAGTTCAAAAGGCCTTGCCAGCGCGCATCGAGCCAACCCCAAAGTACCGCTGCTGACACCAACGCCCCCACGCCCAACACCAGCGCCGACGCGCCAAAGGCCACATGAATCGGCCGCAGCCGCACTGGGGTGTCGCTGCTGAGCACCACCTGCGCCCAGGCCGTGTGCACCAGCGCCGGGATGAAGCTCAGGACGCGCAGCAGCGCCAGCATCCAGCCGGCTTCTTGCACGCCATAGTGGGCGGGCCAGCTGAGCGCCAGCGCGGTGGCGGCCAGGCCGTCGGTCAGGGTGTGCAGCATTTTGAGCCGGGCGCTGCGAGGGTCTGAAGAAGTCGGCGCAGCGGGCTGGGCGGGCGGCAAGTCGCCCCCTGCAACGGCCGCCAAAGCCACGTCAGCAGCTGACGTCGGTTGAAAAGCCAGCCGCATCCACACGGCCCCGGCCAGATAGCCCAAGCAGGCCGACACCAAGAGCACGGGCAACTCAAGGCCTTCGCCACGCACAGGAAAAAGCACAGCCCCCAACACCGCCGCCGCTGCCGCCAGCACAGGCGGCACCATGCGCACCAGGCCCATGGACCAGCGGCTGCCCACCCGCAAAGTCAGGCTTTGCGCGAGCAGCCAACTGAGCTGCGTCAGGGCCAAGGCGGCGGCCCAAGCCCACACCTGCGCTGCTTGCCCCAAACCCGACCAAACCGCCCCCAGCGCCGCCACCGGGGCCAGCCACAACATGCGCCAGGCGCTTTGCCGCCAAGCGCGGCGCGCAGCGGCGCGGGGCTCCTGATCGCGCTCGGCCAGCAGGCTCAGCGGGCTTTGCGCCAGCGCCAGGCTGGCCCAGAAAAAAGCCAGTTGGCTGGTGGCTGAAAACACCCCCACCTCTTCGGGGCTGAACAGCCGAAACAGCACCAGCGCCAAAAAGCCCTGCGCCGCCAGCGACACCAGACTGCCCAGAGCTGCAGGGGCCGTGGCGCGGGGCAAGGACTGCAACAACTTCCAGGGCTTCATCTGCCAGCCCCGAACAAGGCAGCCCAAACCGGCAGCCCTTGCAGCTGCTGTGACCAGCGCAAGGACTGCAGGTGTTGGCGATCGGTCTGGCGCAGGGGCAGGCCCTGCACCGCCACTTGCCATTGCGCTGCGCTGGCCTGCAGGCCCAGCAGCTGCACCCGCCCGGCATGGGCCAGCGCAGTGCGCTTTGCCCAGGCATAGGGGTTGCTGATGACGGGCAAGCCCAGCGCCAGGTACTCCAGCATCTTGGTGGACGTTTGCTCGGCGAGCGGCAGCACATCGGGCATCAGGTTCAGGCCAGCGCGTGCCCGCAGCAATTGCGCAGGCACCTGGTCTTGCGGCACACGCCCGGTGCTTTGGATGTGGCCCAGAGCGGCCAAGCGCTCTTGCAAAGCCGCAGGCACATCGCCCACCAGCAGCAGGCTCAATCCCGCCTGCCCCAAGGTGTGCAGCAGGGGCACAAAGTGCAGCAAACGGCGCATCTCGCCCAGATAGACCAGGTCAAACTCGGGCGGCTGCTGGGCTTGCGCCGTCAAAAAAGAATCGGGCACACCCATGTCGCGCAGGGCAGAGGGAACAGCGCCAGGCACGGTGTCGCCAAAGCCCATGCGCTGGCGCACCCAGTCGCTTTGGAACACCAGAAAGTCGGGCACCGGGTGCTGCCACTGTTTGATGCGGTCCTTGAGCCAAGCCAGCGGGGCCACGCTGGCCGAGGCGTATTCGTGGACCTGCACCGCGCCACTCAAACGTCGGGCTTGGGCACTCGGCACGCGGCCGCAAATCCACCACACGGCCTGGGCGGCATCGGGCACGGTGTGGGCCTGGGTGTGCAGTTGCACGGCATGGCCCAAACCTTCGATGTGGGCCTGGTAGGCGGCCAGCTCGGGCAAATAAGAACGTGCGCCGTGCACAAAGTGAACGGTGATCACGGACGCCCCCCTGAAGGCGGCTCATCGCGCGAAGCGTCCAGCTTCACAGCCCCCTTTTTTTGTCCTTGCCCCCCCTGCAGCAGCCGCGTGAGCAGCTCGTCCCAAGCCTGCACAAAGGTCGCGAGGCGGTGCTGGCCCTGCAATCGGTCAATGGCCGCGTGCCGATCGGCCGGTGCTTGTGCCAGGCAGCGCTGCACCGCCTCGGCCAACGCTGCGGGGCTGTCATCGCGTGCCAACCAGAGTGGGGCTTGCGTGCCCAGCATTTCCTGCATCGCGGGGATGGGCGTGCTCACGCAGGGCACGCCGCAGGCCAGCGACTCCAGCGCCGTCATGGGGTAACCCTCGTAGCGCGAGCACAGCACCGTGGCCCGCCAGGCCCGGTAGGTCTGCGCGCTCACGGTTTGTTGGCCGTGCAGGTGCAAGCGGCCTTGGGCCAGCAGGTCTTGCCCGGCGCTGCGCATTGCACCCATCAGCTCGCCGTCGCCCACCACATGCAGTTGGCAAGCGCTAGGCAAAAGGCGCAACATGGACAGCAATTGCAAAGGCTGTTTTTCGGGCGACAAGCGGCCGACAAAACCCAACGCCATGACCTCGGTGTCGGGCAAGGCGGCGTCACCTTGGCCAGCACCGGGCAAGACCGCCGGGTTGCGAATCACGCTCAGGTTTTGAGGGGGTGCAACCCCGACGCTGGCCATCACGCGCAGCAGGCTGTCGCACGAGGTTTGTGAGGCGCACACCAGCTGGCTGGCCCTTTTGTACACCCTGCGCAGCCAGGCAGTTTTAAGGCACGAAGCCCCGGCTTGCTGCAGCACTTCCTGCAAAGGGCCGTGCACCCAGACCACGCTGGGCCTGCGGGCCAGCCAGGCCAGGGCCACCGCCGCATAGGCTGGCCTGAAGTTGTTGGAGGCCACCAGCACCTGCGCCCGCCGCGCCGCCTGCCAGCAGGCCCACAGCGAGGGGCGCCCTTGGCGCACCGGCAGCCGCGTGACTTGCCAGCCGCGCTCGACCAGGCCCGATTCGAGCCAGTGCAGCGTGGTCTGCACCCCGCCCACGCCGGACTCTTCGGTCAACAACAGAGCTTGGCGGGGAATGTGCAGTGGCAGGGGCATGGTCAGCGCGCGCCTCGCCCGGTCAGCACGGTCTGGATGGTTTTGAAGACGATCAGCAAGTCCATGGCCAGACTGTAGTGCGTGATGTAGTACAGGTCGTAGCTGAGTTTGATGGCGGTTTCGTCGGCGCTGGCCGCATAGCCTTGTTGCACCTGCGCCCAACCGGTCAGGCCGGGGCGCACCAGGTGGCGGTAGGGGTAGCTGGGCATTTGCTCGGCAAACTGCTGCACAAAGCCATCTTGCTCAGGGCGTGGGCCGATCAGGCTCATCTGGCCCATGAGCACGTTGAACAGCTGCGGAATTTCATCGAGCCGGGTGCGGCGAATCCCATGCCCGAAGCGGGTGATGCGCGGGTCGTTGGCTTGGGCAAACTGGGGGTTAAGTTGCGTTTCGTGGCGCATGCTGCGGAACTTCCAGATCCGAAAACTTTGGCCATGCATGCCGGTGCGCCGCTGGCTGAACAGGGCTGGGCCGGGCGAGTCGATCTTGACGCCGCAGCCCACCAGCAGCGCCAGCGGCAGCCACAGCGGCAACAAGGCCAGCACCACGCTCACATCAATGAGGCGTTTGATCAGGTCATAAGCCGGATTGC
>JBIKRC010000107.1:0-6563 GCA_044349375.1 Limnohabitans sp. | reverse complement strand
TTGGGCCGCTTGACGGCCAAAGACAACATCAAGTTCGACGGCCTCTCGCGCGTGAGCCATGTGACCGACGCCACCGATTGGCGCGTGGAATACCCTTTTGTCGTGCTCACGCCCGACACCGAAGAAGAAATGGCGGGTCTGGTCAAGGGCTGTATTGATCTCGGCCTGACCATCGTGCCCCGGGGCGGCGGTACGGGCTACACCGGTGGCGCTATTCCATTGACCTGGAAGAGCGCGGTGATGAACACCGAGAAACTCGAAGCCATGACCGAAGTCGAGATGTTCGACCTGCCCGGTGTGGCCCACCCGATTCCCACCATTTGGACCGAAGCCGGGGTGGTCACCCAGCGCGTGGCCGATGCGGCCGAGCGCGGTGGTTTTGTGTTTGCCGTCGACCCGACCTCGGCTGAAGCCAGCTGCATTGGCGGCAACATCGCCATGAACGCGGGTGGCAAAAAGGCGGTGCTTTGGGGCACGGCTCTGGACAACCTGGCCAGCTGGCGCATGGTCACCCCCGACGCTGAATGGCTGGACGTGGTGCGCATGGACCACAACATGGGCAAGATCCACGACGCCGAGGTCGCCACTTTTGAGCTGCGCTACTTCAAGGCCGACGGCAAAACCCCGATCCGGACCGAAACCCTGGTGATTCCCGGCAAAACCTTCCGCAAAGAAGGCTTGGGCAAGGACGTGACCGACAAATTCCTCTCGGGCTTGCCGGGTGTGCAAAAAGAAGGCTGCGACGGCCTGATCACCAGCGCCCGCTGGGTCATGCACCGCATGCCCACGCACACCCGCACGGTGTGCATGGAATTCTTTGGCCACGCCCGCGAGGCGGTGCCCAGCATCGTCGAGATCAAGGACTTCATGTTCGCCGAGCAAAAGCGCACCGGCACCGTGATGGCGGGTCTGGAGCATCTGGACGACCGCTATTTGCGGGCGGTGGGTTACTCCACCAAGAGCAAGCGCGGCGGTTTCCCCAAGATGGTGCTGATCGGCGACATTGCCGGTGACAACGCCGACGACGTGGCCAAGGCCACGTCCGAGATCGTGCGCATCGCCAATTCGCGCAGCGGCGAAGGCTTCATTGCCATCAGCCCCGAGGCGCGCAAAAAGTTCTGGTTGGACCGCAAGAAAACAGCGGCCATTTCGCGCCACACCAACGCCTTCAAGGTCAACGAGGACGTGGTCATTCCGTTGCCGCGCATGGCCGAGTACACCGATGGCATCGAGCGCATCAACATTGAGCTGAGCCTGCGCAACAAGCTCAAGCTGTGCCGCGAAATTGAAGCCTTTTTGGAGCGGGGCAACCTGCCTTTGGGCAAGCAAGACGATGCCAACGACATCCCGTCGGCCGAGTTGCTGGAAGACCGCGTGGCGCAAGCCTTGATGGTGGTGCGCGAGGTACAGGCGCAGTGGCAAGGCTGGCTCACGCAAGTCGATGCGCTGTTCCCTCAGCTGCAAGAGCACAGCTTGCGCGCCAGCTGGAAAACACAAATTCGTCCGGCTTTCCAGAACATTTTTTCGGGCTCGGCTTTCCTGCCGATCCTGAACGAGGTCACGGCCATCCATCAGCGCGTGCTCAAGGGCCGCGTGTGGATAGCGCTGCACATGCATGCCGGAGATGGCAATGTGCACACCAATATTCCCGTGAACTCCGACAACTACGAGATGCTGCAAACCGCGCATGACGCGGTGGCCCGCATCATGGTGCTGGCCCGCAGCCTCGATGGCGTCATCTCGGGCGAGCACGGCATTGGCATCACCAAGCTGGAGTTCTTGACCGACGCCGAGTTGGCCAACTTCACGGCTTACAAGGCCAAGGTAGACCCCGAAGGGCGCTTCAACAAAGGCAAGCTGCTGCGCGGCGCGGCCCTGACGGGCTTGGGTGACGATGTGCACGCGGCCGACCTGACGCACGCCTACACCCCCAGCTTTGGCCTGATGGGCCATGAGTCGCTGATCATGCAGCAGTCGGACATTGGCGCCATTGCGGCCAGCGTGAAAGACTGCCTGCGCTGCGGCAAGTGCAAACCGGTGTGCGCCACTCATGTGCCGCGTGCCAATTTGCTTTACAGCCCGCGCAACAAAATTTTGGCCACCTCTTTGTTGGTTGAGGCTTTCCTTTACGAAGAGCAAACCCGCCGAGGCATCTCGATCAAGCACTGGCAAGAGTTTGAAGACGTGGCCGACCACTGCACCGTGTGCCACAAATGCCTGTCGCCTTGCCCTGTCAACATCGACTTTGGTGAGGTGTCGATGAACATGCGCAACCTGCTGCGCAAGATGGGGCAAAAGACCTTCCGTCCCGGTAATGCCGCGGCCATGTTCATGCTCAACGCCACCAACCCCGAAACCATCAAGCTCGCGCGCTTGGCCATGGTCGATGTCGGGATGCGGGCGCAGCGCTTTGTGGCTGGCTTGCTCAAAGGCGTGGCCCGCAAGCAAACCAGCGCACCGCCCGCCTCGGTGGGCACGGCGCCCATCAAAGAGCAGGTGATTCACTTCATCAACAAGAAGATGCCGGGTAATTTGCCCAAAAAGACAGCGCGTGCCTTGTTGGACATCGAAGACAACGATTACGTCCCCATCATTCGCAACCCCCAGACCACCACGTCGGAGACGGAAGCGGTGTTTTACTTCCCCGGTTGTGGCTCCGAGCGCCTGTTCAGCCAAGTGGGCCTGGCCACCCAGGCCATGCTCTGGCATGTGGGCGTGCAAACCGTTTTGCCACCGGGCTATTTGTGCTGCGGTTACCCACAAAAGGGCTCGGGCCAATTCGACAAGGCCGAAAAAATCATCACCGACAACCGCGTGCTGTTCCACCGCGTGGCCAACACGCTCAACTACCTCGACATCAAAACGGTGGTGGTCAGTTGCGGCACTTGTTATGACCAGCTGCAAGGCTACGAGTTCGACAAAATCTTCCCAGGCTGCCGCATCATCGACATCCACGAGTTCTTGCTTGAAAAAGGCATGAAGCTGGACGCGGGCGGGGCCTACCTTTACCACGACCCTTGCCACACGCCCATGAAGCTGCAAGAGCCCATGAAGACCGTGAAGGCCTTGATGGGTGACAACGTGATCGAGAGCAAACGCTGCTGCGGCGAGTCGGGCACTTTGGGTGTGTCGCGCCCGGACATTTCGACCCAGGTGCGCTTTCGCAAGGAAGAAGAGCTGCTCAAAGGCGAAGCCGCATTGCGCAACAGCGGCGCGCTGGCGCCACAGGCGAATGTGAAGATTTTGACCAGCTGCCCCAGCTGCCTGCAAGGCTTGTCTCGCTTTGGCGATGACATGAAAAGTGGCCTGCTCGAAGCGGACTACATCGTGGTCGAGATGGCCAAGCACATCCTGGGTGAAGAGTGGATGCCCGAGTACGTGAGCGCTGCCAACGCAGGCGGCATAGAGCGTGTGCTGGTGTAAACCCAGCGCGAAAAACGACAGCAAAATTTCGAAAGCAAATGATGGCCGGATTGAAAAAAGACATGCCCCACCCCGAGTCGCTGACCCTGCACGGTCAGACCCGGGTGCTGGAAATCGGGTTTTCCGATGGAGCGCAGTTCCGCATCCCCTTCGAGCTGATGCGCGTGTACTCTCCCTCGGCCGAAGTGCAAGGCCACGGCCCCGGCCAGGAAGTGCTGCAAACCGGCAAGCGTGAGGTCGGCATTGCCGAAATCGAGCCTGTGGGCAATTACGCCGTGAAACCCACCTTCACGGATGGCCACGAATCGGGCCTGTTCACCTGGGAATACCTGTACTTTTTGGGAGACCAAGAAGTCGCTCTTTGGAAGCAGTACGAAGACCGCCTGCAAGCCGCCGGCATGAGTCGCGACGCGCCCATGATCGAAGCCTCAGCGGGCGGCAGCTGCGGCCACAAGCATTGAAGGGCCCGGCATGAGCAGCACCCACTTCGGTTTCAAAACCGTTGACGAAACAGAAAAAGCCAAGCATGTCCGTGGCGTGTTCGACTCGGTCGCGTCTAAATACGATGTGATGAACGACCTGATGTCCATGGGTCTGCACCGCGTGTGGAAGGCTTATACCGTGCAGGTGGCCAACCTCAAAGAGGGCGACCAAGTGCTGGACATTGCGGGTGGCACGGGCGACTTGGCCATGGCGTTTGCAAAAAAGGTGGGCGTCACCGGCCGCGTGGTGCACACCGACATCAACGAAGCCATGCTTTCCACCGGGCGTGACCGCCTGGTCGACCACGGCCTGGCCTTGCCCACGCTGGTGTGCGACGCCGAGAAGCTGCCCTTTCCCGATGGCCACTTCAACGTGGTCAGCGTGGCCTTTGGCCTGCGCAACATGACGCACAAGGATGTCGCGCTCAAGGAAATGTGCCGCGTGCTCAAGCCCGGCGGCAAATTGCTGGTGCTGGAATTTTCTAAGGTGGCCAAGCCCCTTGAAAAAGCCTACGACTGGTACAGCTTCAAGATCTTGCCCAATTTGGGCAAGCTGGTGGCGGGCGACGCTGACAGTTACCGTTACCTGGCCGAATCGATCCGGATGCACCCTGGCCAGGAAGATCTGAAAACCCTTATGAAAAATGCCGGATTTGGGCATGTGGATTTTCACAACTTGTCGGCGGGGGTGGTAGCCTTGCACATGGGCATCAAGTGTTGACGCCTGAAAACTGAATTTACTGAGATGGAGACACCATGAACAGCAAACTTGTGACCCTGATGCTCGCTGGCGTGATGGCCTTGGGCAGTCTGAACGCCGAGGCTGCACGCCGCATGGGTGGCGGCAAGTCTGTCGGACAGCAATCCAACCAAGTGACCAAGCGCGACGCCGCGCCCCAAACACCGGCTGCACCTGCGCAAAACGCGGCACCTGCCAACGCCGCCAAACCCGGTGCTGCGCCTGCCGCTGCCGCACCCAAGCGCCCATGGGGCGCCATGTTGGGTGGCTTGGCTGCTGGCCTGGGTTTGGCCTGGTTGGCCAGCTCACTCGGTATGGGTGAAGCCTTTGGCAACATCTTGATGGCTTTGTTGATTGGCGTCGCCGTCATCGCCGTGATTGGCATGATTTTGCGGGCCCGCCGAGGGGGTGCTGCGAAAACGGACGGTCTGGCTTACCAAGGCGCGGGCGCCTCGGCTGAAAACCCAGCCACCTACAAACAATACAGCCCTCAAAACGTGGGCAATGACGCCTCAGCCCGCCCATGGGAAGGTCAAAACACCCGTTTTGACAGCTCTGCTGCCGCATCATCGACCGGCTCCATGATCGGTTCCGGCATTGGCTCTGGCCTGGGTGGTTCGCAGACCTGGGGCATCCCCGCTGGCTTTGACGTCGACAACTTCTTGACGGCCGCCAAGCGCAATTTCGTGACTTTGCAAGACGCCTGGGACCGTTCGGACATCAGCGCCCTGCGTTCCATGATGACCGATACCATGGTGGTGGAAATCCGCAACCAGTTGTCTGAGCGCGAAGCACAGTTCCCCGGCCAGCCCAACAAGACCGAAGTGGTCATGCTCGACGCCCAACTGCTGGGCATCGAAGAGCAGGCCGATGCCTATTTGGCCAGTGTCGAGTTCAACGGCATGATCCGCGAAGATGCCGCTTCCGGCCCCAGCCCATTCCGTGAAGTCTGGAACATGACCAAATCCAAGCAAGGTGGTGGCTGGTTGGTGGCTGGCGTGCAAGCGCTGCAATAAAGCCCGCCCCCTCGGGGTGGCCTGTACTTTCGGGAATAATCGGGGACTATGGCAACACAGTCCCCTTTTTCATGGGCCGCTCAGGCTCTCCCCGATGTGGTCAACCGCCTTGCGGCCAACATCCAGCCTCCGGCTTGGGTGGTGGACGAAAGCGTCAACCGCCTTGTTTTGTTCCTCAACCACGTGCTGATGAGCGAGCCTGAGGCCATGGCCCGATTGGCCCGCCAAAAAGGGCAACGCATCGAGCTGTTCTGGGACCGCATACAACTGCAACTGACGCCAACACCTGCAGGTTTGCTGGAGCGAGGCCGCTTTGAAGGCTTTGACCTGCGCCTCACGGTGACCGAAGAATCGCCTGTCTCACTCGCCTCGGCATTGGCCCGGGGTGACAAACCCAAAGTCCGCATCGAAGGCGATGTGCAACTGGCTGCCGAGGTCAACTGGTTGATCGACCATGTGCGCTGGGATGCAGAAGAGGATCTGGCCCGCTTGATCGGCGACGCGCCGGCTCATACCATGGCGCAAGCCGCAAGTCAGGCCATGGCAGCTTTGCGCAGTTTTGTCGCCCAGCGGCCAGGCACCGGGCTGCGCACGGGCAGCGCAGCATGAAGCGCTGGGGCCGTTTCGGTCGAGGCGTTTTCATCGTTTTCATCGTCTTGCGCTACGGCCTCGACGAGTTGGTGCTGTCGAGCTTTCAAAAACCCTGGATCCGTCTGTTGGCCCGCGTGCTCTCGGTAGGCCGTGACCTGCGCTCGCCCCGAGGGGTGCGTCTGCGCGAAGCGCTCGAACGCTTGGGCCCGATTTTTGTGAAATTCGGCCAGGTGTTGTCCACGCGTCGTGACTTGCTGGCGCCCGATATCGCAGAGGAGTTGGCCAAGCTGCAAGACCGGGTCCCGCCTTTCA
>JBIKRC010000105.1:0-6594 GCA_044349375.1 Limnohabitans sp. | reverse complement strand
GCGCAAACCCAGGCTCATGTCGCTGGCCTCCCGCACGGACATCCGTGGGGTGCGAAGCCCCTCCAGCGGTTGGTGTCGCAGGCGGGGGTTGGGCACGAGGCTGTAGTCCAGGTCCTTCATGCTGATCTTTTCACCGCAGGCTTTGCAGCACAGCACGGGATTGAAGTGGTGCTCACAGGTCTGGTGGAAAAGTTTTTTGGGCAAGTCTTGCGCGCGCTTGCCCCATTTCTTTTCCCAAGCCCAAATCATCAGGGTGGCGTCGTACAAACCCAGCCCTTTGCGGGTCAGGTGGTATTCGTGGCGGGGTGGGTTGTCTTGGTACAGGCGAGGCTTCATCACCCCGATTTGCACCAAAGAGCGCAAGCGGTCTGACAAGGTAGGACGGGGAATGCTGGAGAAACTCTGCAGTTCATCAAACCTGCGAATGCCCAGAAAAGCCGACAGCAAGACCTGCACTGTCCAGCGGTCACCCAAGACCTTCAGGCCGTGGCTGAGCGTGCTGGAGGCCAGCGCGGCGTGCGTCAGTTTCAGATCGGGGTTGCTGATCATGTGTCCAATGGAGCGCGTGTGAAGGTGTGGGCGATCAGACGCGCTCAATCACCATGGCCACAGCCAAGCCGGCGGCGCCGCACAGGCTGATCACGGCACGGCGCGCTTGCCGCTCTTCCAACTCGTCCAGCGCCATGCCCACCAAGGCGCTGCCGGTGGAGCCCATGGCATGGCCCAGGGCAATGGCACCGCCATTCACGTTGAGCTTGTCGTGTGGCACGTTCAGGTGCTTCATGTAGTGCAACATGAGCGAGGCAAAGGATTCATTCACCTCAAACAAATCAATGTCCTGCACGGTCAGGCCCGCCAGGGCCAGGGCCTTTTCAGTGGCTTGCACCGCCCCCGTCAGGGCCAGGGTGCGGTCCACGCTCACGGTGGCGGTGGCCAGGATGCGGGCTCGCGCTGTCAGCCCCAAGCGCTTTGCAGCCGCAGGGCTGGCGAGCAGAACGGCTGAGGCACCATCGGCCATGGTGGGGGAGTTGCCAGCGTGCTGCACATGGTCCACGTGGCTCAGGCCGTAGCGTTGGCACATGATCTTGTCGATGCCGTACTTCTCGGCCATGGCCGCGAAGGCGGGGGTCAATTGGCCCAGAGTGTCGAGTGTGGTCTGAGCCCTGGGCGTTTCATCTTGCGCCAGCAGCACAGCGCCATCGGCACCGAGCACGGGTGTCACGGACTTGTAGCGGCCTTGCTGCAGGGCGGCCACGGCACGTTGCTGAGAAGCCAGGGCGTAGGCGTCGCATTGGGCGCGGTCAAAACCTTCGATCGTGGCAATGGTGTCGGCAGAAATGCCGATGGGCACCAGCGTGGTGTGTTGCTGGAATTCAAAGTCGTGCGTCAGGGGACCCTGGTCAGACGCCATGGGCACACGCGACATCATCTCCACGCCACCGCCCACAGCCAAGCTGTCGTTGTCCATGGCCTGCTGTGCAGCCAAATGAACAGCGCTCAGGCCCGAGGCGCAGTAGCGGTTGATGCTCAGGCCAGGCACCTGATCGCTCCAGCCGGCTCGCACCAGGGCGAGTTTGCCGATGTTGGCACCTTGATCGGCCGTTTGCGTGACGCAGCCGATGATGGCGTCAGTCACCTGCGCCGTGTCGATGCCGGTTTGCTGGGCCAGTGCCTGGAGTTGCTGGGCCAATAAATCCAAGGGTTTGAGGCTGCGCAGCGCGCCTTTGTCATTGCCTCGCCCCCGGGGGGTGCGCAGGGCTTCGATGATGAGAGCTTGGCTCATGCGGTGTCCTTGGGTTGAGATGTCTTGGTCGGCAGTCGCGGAAAAAATGCCGGCACATGGGCGCAATAGTCTGCGTAGCCGGGTTTGCTTTTGGCCATGTGGCGTTCCATGAGCGAGGTGGCCGATCCTTTGTTCATGAACCAGGTCACGTAAACCGCTGGGACAACCGACAGCCAGCCCCAAGGATGGGACAGCGCGAACACGCTGTAGCCCCACCACATGCAGGTTTGACCAAAATAGTTGGGGTGTCGTGTCAGGGCCCACAAACCGGTGTTGAGCAATTGAGACTTGTCTGTGCGCAGGCGCTTGAATCGGGTCAGCTGCCAGTCCGCACCGGCTTCGAAGACAAAACCGACCAGCCAAACCAAAGCACCCGCCACATGCCAAAAGCCAATGGCGCCAGGAGAGGTCATGCCAAACAACAAGGGAATGGCCCACACCCAGATCACCACGCCTTGCAGCAAAAAGATTTGGAAATAGCTCCACCACCAAAAGCGCGCGCCCGAGCGCTGACGCCAGCGGGCATAGCGCGGATCTTCACCGTGCGGCAGATTGCGCCACAGAATGTAGAGCGAATAACGGCCGAAACCCACCGTGGCCATGGCCAGCAAAAGCAGATGCGATGCCTGCCCTTCAGCACCCAAATGCTGGTAAAGCCACCAGGGCGCGGCCAGCAACAGCAGGCCGTAGGCGATGTCCATGATGCTGGCATCGCGTTTGACCAGGCTGATGACCCACACCACGGTCAGCCACAGCCAAAGCCACAGGCCCAACTGCAAAAAATTAGCCAAAAAATCCGGGGCCAGCTGGCCGCTGGCGGTCACGGCTGCCACGCCCAAGGGCAGCACTGGGTAGGCCCGGTCAATCCAGCGGATGTTGTCGCGCGGCATGGCCCATAGCCAAACGGCGGCAAGCAAGGCCCAAGCCACCAGAAGCATTTGACCGTATTGCATCCACACAGAATGGATCATGCTTGCCCTGCCTCCACCACGAAGCTCACCACCGTGGCACAAGAGCCACCGATGTTGAGGGTCTGGATGCGCTGAGCGCCTTCGATCTGGCAGGCATCAGCCTGTCCGGTGACTTGGCGCGCTGCGTCCCACAACATGCGTGTGCCGGTAGCGCCCACGGGGTGGCCGCAACCGATCAGGCCGCCACTCATGTTGACCGGGCAGCGACCACCGGGGGCAATTGATCCGTCTTCCACCGCTTGCCAGCTTTGCCCCGGGGCCGTCAGGCCCAGGTGGTCAATGGCCATGTATTCGGTGGTGGTGAAGCAGTCGTGGGTTTCGATGCCGCTCATCGCGTCAATGCCCGACACACCGGCACGGCGCCAGGTGTCTTCGATGGTTTGACGCACATGGGGAAAAATATAAGTCTGGCCCTGGCTGCGTTCGATTTTGTCGCGCAGGCGCAGGCCCGCGTTGCGGTGGCCCCAGCCCGCAATGCGGGCCAATTGCTCCAGACCATGGCCGCGTTTTTGGGCATAAGCCTGGGCAAAACGGGCGGATGCCAACACCACCGAGCAGGCCCCATCGGTGATCTGGCCGCAATCTTGGCGGCGTGTGCCGGGCTCGATGACCGGGTTGGCCTCGTCGTCGTCGGTGAAGCTCAAGGCATCGAATTGCCAAGCGCGGGTTTGCGCAAGTGGGTTGCGTTTGGCGTTGCCGTAATTGATTTCGGCAATGCGGTTGAGGTGCTTGCGGTCGAGGCCGTAGCGGCGTTCGTATTCCTGTGCCAGCAAGCCAAAGGCTGCTGGCCACATGTAGGTGCAATCAATGTCTTCGTGCCCCTGCCAGGCCGCAGCATTCTGGTTGACCGAGGCCACATTGCCCGAGGTGTTTTTGAACTCCTCAACGCCCATCACCAGCACGCAGTCGTATCGGCCCGCTTCGATTTCGGCCATGGCCGCCAGCACGCCCAGTGACGAAGAAGCGCAAGCGCCTTCATGGCGCATGGCCGGCACGCCCCAGAGCTCGGGCGTCATTTGCGCCACCATCGAGCCCAGATGGGCTTGCTGGCGTTGCAGCTCGCCAAAGGCATTGCCCACATGGATGCTCTCGATGGCCGAGGTGTCCAGGCCGGCATGGTCCAGCACGCCTTGCGTGGCCTCTTGCACCATGTCAGAGATGTCCTGACCCTGGCGTGACCAAGACTTGGCGAAGTCGGACTGGTAGCCGCCCAAAATGTAAACGGGTGCGCTCATTGGAAACTCCTTTGGGGATAGGGCAGGGCTTGCAAGCGCTGCATGGCGGTGGTGAATTCAAGGGCCAACTGATCGACGATGCTGGCCATGGGTTCGGTTTGGTGGATGGTGCCCAGGCCCTGGCCTGCGGCCCAAACGTCCAACCATTTCTTGCCCGCAAACGAAGCGCTGCTGTCGTATTGGCGGGAAGGGGCGTCGGGCATGTTGTCCGGGTCCAGGCCGTTCAGGCGCAGCGAGGGCTTGAGCCAACTGGCCGATGTGCCGGTCACCCCTGCGCTGACGATCAGGTCGTCTACTGTGCTGTCAACAATCATTTGTTTGTAGGCCTCGGGTGCCATGCTTTCTGTGGCCGGAATGAAGCGTGTGCCCATGTACACATAATCAGCCCCTGCTGCGATGGCCCCAGCAATGCCCCAGCCGTCGCTGATGCCGCCGCCCAACACCACTTCGCCATCGAAGAACTCGCGGATGGCGCTGACAAACGCAAACGGCGACAAAAAGCCGGTGTGCCCACCCGCACCTGCCGAGACGCAAGCCAGGCCGTCGGCCCCGGCCTTGACGGCTTTTTGCGCCAGTGTCAGGTTGATGACGTCGGCGAAAACCCGGCCGCCATAGCCCTGCACCACTTCGATGGCGGGTTTGGGGCTGCCCAAAGCCGTGACCACCACCGGCGGTTTGTAGCGGGCAATCAATTCCAGGTCTTGCGCCAAACGCGTGTTGGACGAGTGGGTGACAAGGTTGGCGCACCAGGGGCCCACCGTGTCGGCACCTTGCACATCACGGGCGGCCGCCAAGCCTTCGGTGATGGTTTTCATCCACGCGTCGAGTTGGTCGATGGGGCGCGCATTGGGGGTGGGAAAAGCCCCCACAATGCCCGCCTTGCAAGCGGCCATCACCATCTCGGGGCCCGAGATCAAAAACATTGGCGCGGCAAAAACCGGCAGTCGCAGGGGCAGGCGCGGGTGGGTCATGGGTTGGTGCCACTTTCTGGTGTGACTGGACGGCGCGATTGGACAATGCCAAATCGACCGGCCACAAAAGCCAGGTTGGTCAGCGTCGCATTGCCCGCCGGGTTCAGACCCGTGACGTGGTAATCGCTGTAGGCCGCTGCAAAGTTCAAAGGCATCGCCCCCACCAGGTTGATGGTCAGCTGGGCACCTGCACGGGCATAAGCAGCCTCGGCCTGGGCGATGAAGTCTTCACGCGTGGAATACAAAAATGCGGTCAAACCGCCTTGGCTGCGGGCGTCTTGTGTGGCTTGTTTCAGCGCGTCTTGTGCGTCCTCACAGGCGATGACAAAACTGATCGGGCCGAAACGTTCTTCGGCGTACAGGTCACGCTCGCGGGTGCTGACCTGCAGCATGAGTGGTGTGCTGGTGCGGGCGTCTGGAAACTCCGGGTGCGTGTAGGGCTGAGGAGACAGCAGCACCTGGCCACGCTGTTGGCCTTGCGCTTGCAGGTCTTGCAGCAACGCCAGTGTTTGCGGCGACTGAATCGTGGCCAAGATCATGGACGCTTTTTTCGGGTCCGAGGTCAGGGCTTGCACGGCTGTGGCCAGGCGTTGGGCAACCTCGGTAAAGGGCACCGTGCCTTGCGGCGTGTTCACGCCCGATTTCGGGATGTAGATGTTTTGCGGGCTGGTGCACATTTGCGCACTGAACAAGCACATGGTGGTGGCCAGATTGCGCAAAGCCGCGTCGAGGTCTTGCGCTGATTCCAGCACCACGGTGTTGCAACCGGCTGTCTCGGTGAAGGCCAATGCGGGGTGGGCGTTTTGTTCCACCCATTGGCCAAAACGCACACTGCCGGTGAAGTCCACGATGGCCGTTTGGGGGTGCTTGATCAGCACTTTGCCAATCGGCTCGCTGGTCGTGTCGATGGCCAGGGTCACCAGGTTGGGGTCAAAGCCTGCGGCCTGCAGCACCTGGCGAAAGGCCTTGACCGTGATGGCCATGGGCAACACGGTGGCGGGGTGGGGTTTGAGGATCACCGGGTTGCCCGTGGCCAGGCTCGCCATCATGGAAGGCCAGGCGTTCCAGGTGGGGAAACTCGCGCAGGAAAAACACACGGCTGTGCCGCGGGGCACCAGCCGATAGGTCTTTTGCAAGTGGATCTCAGAGCTGCCAAAGCGCCTGGACCAGTGGGCCGAAGGCGCCACCGAACGCATGGCTTGTTCCGCATACGCCAGGGCTTCGATGCTGCGGTCGAGTGCGTTCACGCCCGAGCCGGCATAGGCCATGTTGTAGCTTTGCCCTGCGGTGTGCATGACCGCGTGCAAGACTTCAAACAGGTGGTCACGGTACAAAACTTCAAGCACTTCCATCAGCACGCCAATGCGCTGCGTGTAAGGCGCTTGTGCCCAACTGTCCATCGCATTTTCGGCGGCGTCGAACAGGGTGTTGATGTCCGATTGTGGGTAGACCACACCCAAGGCTTGCTGGGTGTAAGGCGATATTTCTTCGCCAATCCAGTTCGTGATGCCGGGCTGGTCCAATTCAAACCGGCCGTTTTTCAGGTGCTGTTCGAAAGCGGCAAGGCCCGTGCTTTTGGCGTGCGCGGCCTCGGGGTACTTGTCGGGCATTTCCGGGTAAGGACTCCAGCAGTG
>JBIKRC010000104.1:0-6611 GCA_044349375.1 Limnohabitans sp. | reverse complement strand
AAAGGTGTACATCGGGTAGATGCACCAGGTGTCGCCCGTGTGGTGGTGGGTGGCGCGGCGGATGCGGTAGATGGCCGGGTCGCGCAGGTTGATGTTGGGCGAAGCCATGTCGATCTTGGCGCGCAACACAGCGGCGCCGTCGGCCAGTTGGCCATCACGCATCTCGCGAAAGCGCGTTAGGTTCTGTTCCACCGTGCGGCTACGGAAGGGGCTGTCCACGCCGGGCTTGCCAAAGTCGCCTCGGTTGGCACGCATGTCTTCGGCACTTTGCTCGTCCACATAGGCGTGACCGGCTTGAATCAGCGCCTCGGCAGCTCGGTACATGAAGTCGAAGTAGTCGCTGGCCTGGTAGGGCGCTGCGCTGCAGTCCTGGGATGCGGCTGCGCCTTGGTCCTGGCCAATTTGTGCCCAGTCAAAACCGAGCCATTTCACGGCGTCGATGATGCTGTTGACGTACTCCTGGTCTTCTTTTTCGGGGTTGGTGTCGTCAAAGCGCAGGTGGCACACGCCGCCGTACTCTTGGGCCAGGCCAAAGTTAATGCAAATGCTTTTGGCGTGGCCCACATGCAAATAGCCGTTGGGCTCGGGCGGAAAGCGGGTGCGGATCTTGGCCGGGTCGGAGTCGCCCTTGGCATGGTGCTCGGCGTCGCCGGGGCTGCCTGCCCAGCGGCGGCTGGCATACGTGCCCTGCTCCAAGTCTTTTTCGATGATTTGGCGCAGGAAGTTGCTGACTTTGTGGTCGGTGCTGTTGTCTGGAGTGGGGGAGGTCATAGCGCTAGATTTTAGGGGTTGGCGCGGGCCTGGCTGCGTCAGCGACGTTACGACTGCAAACCAATATAAAGCGCTGGCTGTCCACCGAATGCTGGGCTGGCGCGCTAAAGGGGCAGGGAGCATGCTTTCAAGAAAAGCCAACGCCAACAGAGGAACTTTGTCATGCCTTTTCAGTTCAAGTCGTCGTTTTCAAGATCCCTGGCCTTGCTCGGCATGCTGGGTCTGGGCTTGGTGCAAGGCGGTTGTGTCCACCCTGTGGTGGTCGAGCCGTCGGTGTCGGTGCATTCGCGCATCGGCCATTTCCCGGTTTACAGCCAGGTGGGGGTGCCTGGTTCGGTCTATTACGGCCCGCCACCCCGTGTGATTTATGCCCCGCCCCCACCGCCGCGGGTGATTTATGCCCCACCACCCCCGCCGCGTGTGGTGTACGTTCCCCGAGCTCATGTGCCTTGGGGTCACCCCCCAGCGCAAATTTGGGGCCACGGGCATGACCGTGGGCACCGTGGTCATGAGCGCCGACACAACCGCGAGGATGAGCGGGACCGGGGTCACGATGGGCGTGGGCATCGCGATCACTGGCGGCATTGAGCGTCCTCAGTGGGCCAGGTGGGCGCATGGGCTGAGGATGCTGTCCTGCAAGGGCTAAGCCACCAGTTCAGGGCCGCTGGCGCAGCACCATCTGGTCACGCCGGATTTCCACGTCAAAGTGTTTGAGGAAGGCTTGGCCCAGCAGGGCTTGGTTGGGCTGCAGGCCGCTCAGGCCCACGGTGACGCTGGCGTCGTTGAGCACCAAGTGACCCGCCCGCACCGGCACGCTGCGCACCAGTTGGCCGGGACGCTGGCCGTTGGCGGTGCTCAACGTGATGCTCTGGCCCTCAGGCAGCCCGGCCTGCGTGGCCAGCGCCTGGCTCACGCTGACATGGCTGGCCCCGGTGTCCACCAAAAACGTGACGGGCTGGCGGTTGACTTCGCCTTCGACATGAAAATGCCCGTCGCGCTGGCGCGGAATGACCAAGTCGCCCGAGCTGAGCGCATAGGGCTTGAGGCTGGCTTGGCGGTTTTCCTCGATGCGCTCAAACACCAAATACAACACCCCGGCCACAGCCAGCCACACGGCTGCGATGGCGAAGGCTCCGAAGCGGGCGGTTTTGTGGATCGAGGGTGTGGACATGGGCGGGGTGAGGCTGTACGGAAGAGCCTCAAGGGTAACTTGTCCAGCAGCGGCATGCTGTGCTCTGAGAGCCTTCTTCAGTCATCCTTGGCCCTATAAAGTAACCCTTGGCCTACCGTTGTTACCTCGGACCCTCTTTTGTCACCCCGGGCTTGACCCGGGGTCCATCTTCTGGTGTTCTCGCGTTTGAAAAGACGAATACATGGTTCCCGGATCGAGTCCGGGATGACGGTGGTGGGCATGAGGAAAGTCCGAGAACTTCGTGGTGCTGCGTTCACATGGCCTTGAACAAATGCGCGTACAAGCGACTCACGCTCAGCCGTGTGGGCAGGCCCTTCAGGCGCAGGCTCAGACGCCCCGATTCGTCGCGGGTGACGGATTCGATGGCGGTGGCGCGCACCACAGAGCCCCGGTGGATTTGCCAGAACACTTGTGCATCGAGCCGTTGCATGAGTTCTTTGAGCGGGGTGCGCAGCAGCACTTCTGCGCCGTCGGTGGTGAACACGCGCACGTATTTGTCGGCCGCTTCCAGGTGCAGCACATCGGCCACTGGCACCATGCGCAGCTGGTTGCCCACGCTGGCTTGCAGCAGCTGCAAGGGGGCTTCGGGTTTGGCGGCTTCGGTGGATGCACTCAGCAAGGCGCGCAGTTGCTTAAGCACCGGGTCCAGCTGTTCGCCGGTTTGGGGACCGGGCTGTCGCTGGCGCAGTCTGTTTTGCAGCCGCGCCACGGTTTGGGCCAGACGGTCGGCGCGCACGGGCTTGAGCACGTAGTCCACCGCCTGCGCGTCAAACGCGGCAATGGCGTATTGGTCATAAGCCGTCACAAACACCAGCAGTGGAAAGGCTTGGGTTTCGGGCCATTCTTCGGCCAGCTCGGCCGCAGCCTCCAGCCCGGTTTGGCCTGGCATGCGGATGTCAAAAAACAGCACGTCGGGGCGGTGCTGCAGCGCCAGTTGCACGGCGCTCAGGCCGTCGCCCGCAGTGGCCAGCACACGCAGCGCGGGCCACAGGGCCTGCAGCTCGTTTTGCAGGGTTTGGGCCAGCAGCGGCTCGTCTTCGGCAATCAGGGCGGTGGCGGGGGTGTTCATGTGGTGGATATTTTTTCTTCGTAGGAGCCCACCCTGTGGGCGATGGTTTTCAGGGCGTGTGCCACGCCCATCGCCCAAAGGGGTGGGCTCCCACAAAAAGCACGCGCAGTAGGGGGCCGCATTTCATGCTTTGTCATGAGGGTTGTTGAATGGCAATGTCAGCACCACGCAGGTGCCGCCCGTGGTCAAGGGGCTGATGTGCATGCCAGCGCGTGGGCCATACAGGGTGTGCAGGCGCTGGCGCACATGGCTCAGGCCCCAAGAGGGCCCGGCATGTGTGCCGTCTGCCTGCAGGGGGCGGGCCGCTTCGGCCAGTGCCAGTTCGCTGATGCCGCAGCCGTTGTCACGCACCGTCAGCAGCAGCTGCGCACCTTCAGCGCGGGCCTGCACTTCGATGCGGCCACCGCCGACCTGTGGCTCCAACCCATGGCGAATGGCGTTTTCTACCAGCGGCTGCAGGATGAAGCGCGGCACGGGCGCTTTGGCGAAGACAGAGGGTAAGTCCAGCTCAAACGCCATGCGCGGCCCCATGCGGATCGCCATCAGACTCAGGTAATCGCCCAAGCGTGAGAACTCGTCGCCCAGCGGGTGCAGCGCTTGGTGCATCGGCAGTCGCGTGGCCTGCAGCGTGGTGCGCAAATAGTCGTTCAGGTGGTCGAGCATGGCATGGGCTCGCGCTGTGTCTTGCCCGATCAGCGCCCGCAAATGCGCCAGTGTGTTGAACAGCATGTGCGGCTCAAGCTGCGACTGCAGCAGCATGAGCTGGGCCTGTGTCACCTCGTTGGCCAACGATTCGGCTTTACCGCGTTGGGTGAAATACGCGACGAAGGCGAAGCTGATGACGATGGAGGTGACCATCAGGCCTAAAAAGCGGTTGCGATTGAAGTGCCACAGCTCCCAGGTGGACTTGCCCGAATACGCGTCGCCCACCAGCGTGCCCAGCGCATAGCCCAGCGGAATGCCCACCAACAGCATGAGCGTGGCGGGCAGGGCAGGCGGCCAGTAGTAGGGTGCTGAAGAGCGCAGCACTCGCTTGAAGGCAAAGCGCGGCACATCGGTCAGCAGCCAAATGAACGTGGAGATGGCGTAGGCATAAACCAGCGACACATCCAAGGCGCTGGGGTGCCCTTTGGCCATGTTGCCGTTCCAGGTGCCCAAGCCGACCAACAAAGCCACGCCCCACACGATCAGCAGGCGTTGCAGCATGGGGCGACGGTGCTGGGGCGGGAGCCAAGCAAGAAGGGTGTGGGTGGTCATGGTTGATTCAGAGCTTTTGTTTGAAGAATACCGCGATCTGGTCGAAGGCTTTTTGACGGTCTGCGTCGGTGAATGCCGGGTTGGGCAAGCCGCCGCGCATTTGGGTGGCGGCCACGGTTTGGGCGATGCTGGCAGGCCAGGGTGAGAGCCAGTCGAAGTGGCCCGCTTGCGGGGGGGCCGACAGGGTGGTGCAGTGGGTGCAGTGTTTCAGCACATGCTGGCTGTGAAAACGGGGCAGCAGCACGCCGTCATTGCCTGCGGTGCTCAGGCCCACAGGGATGCGGATGCGCGCCAGGCTTTCGGGGGTGAAGATGACTCCGACGGGCACGGACAGGCTGACGACAGCGATGCGGGGGTCTGGGCGAGGGTCCGTGGATGTGCTCAGGCTTGCACCGCCGTGCAGGGTTTTGAAGCTGGTGGGTGCGGTGGTTTCGGTCAGCATGCGGCCCATGGCAAATTGGCTTTTTCGCAGCAGTTGCATGCTCGGTTGTGTGGCCAGGCCATTGAGGCAAAAGCCAATGTCCTCGTCCAGGTTCTGCGCACAGTGCTGGATCAAATTCAGCATGCACCATTGCGCCCCGGCCAGCGCCAGGCCGGTCACACCGCCTGCCGACATGCCGTGCACGCCCACGCGGCGGGTGTCCACCAGGGGTGCCAGCGCCGGGTCACGCGCCACGGCGTCGATGGTCTCGCTCACGTCTTGCGGGCGGGTTTTCCAACTCTCGGGGCCTGCTTTGCTGAAGTCTTGCCAGTTGTCGCCCCGGTGCTCGGGCTGTGCCACCACAAAACCGGCACGGGCCAGTGTGGCGGCCAGGGTGTGCTCAGGCAGGGCGCTGCCTGCGGTGCCGTGCGACAAGACGATCAGCGCCCGTTTGCCAGATGCCGCTGTTGAATCTGCTGGCAAAGGCGCGGCGTTGCTGGCGATCTGGACGGTGAATGCGCCGTATGTGACGGCTTGAGCCGCTGCCGCAGTGGGGTAGACCAAGGTGATTGGAATGCCGTTCGACTGAATCTGGCGCATGCCCACAGATGTGACTTGGGCCTGGCTGGCGCTGGCCGCCAGCAAGCTGAAGGCGCAAATCAGGGGAGTCAAAGTTTTGAGGGTGGTCATGTGGTTTCTTTCATTGAAGTTTCAAAAAACGCCAAACCCGAGCGATCACGATGCCGGATAACAGCCCATACAAGGCGCTGATGCCGATGGCCGCTTGTAAGCTGCGCAGGGTTTCTGGCGCGATGGCGTTCAGCATGCCCACGACAAATTTGCAGGCAAAGATGGCCATGAACAAAGCCAGTGGCCACCAACTGCCGGGCAAGGTGAAGCGCTGGTTGGCGGGGTTGTAGCTGGCCCCAGTGGGTGCGGCACTTTGGCTTAAGGCCCAGCTCACGAACAGGCCTGTGAGTGCCCAACTGACCAAGGCGATGACCAACCAAGGTGTGGGCCACCAAAGTTGCACCACGCTGACCAAGGTCACAACGGTCAGCGCGACTTTCGCGCCCAGCAGTTGCAGCTTGCGCACTTGCCGGGTGCGGGTCTGCAGCCAACCTAGCGCGACCAAGCCGATGAACAGACCGAGAACCCAGAGGGGGATGTGTTGAAGTGTTTGCATGTCGAGGTTCTTGTTTGAATTCAGATCCAGCCCAGCCACTGGCCCCACACCAAGCCGCCCAGATAGCGCCCGGGCAGCAGGGTGAAGATGCCTGTGACGATGCAGGCCCAGAAATAAAGCTGTTGCATGGTTTTGCGATGGCCGGGGATGTTGCCCGCCGCCAAATACCGGAAGGCCCGGTACAGGCTGAACAGGGTCAGCGGAATCAGCAAGTGGATGGGCGTGTAACCCCAAAGGTTGGGCAGCCTGAAGTCGCGGATGAACAAACCCGTGAGCGCTGCCCCCAGCATGCAGGTGACCCAGGCGTAGCCCAGGGCGCGGTGCAGTTGTGGGCGAAGCGTGGAGCTCATGCGGGCCCAGAGGACCCAAGGGCCGATGGCGACGGCGCTGAGCGCCAGGCTCATGTGGACGGCGATGATGGGCGAGAGTTGCATGTTGTTTCTCTTGGATGGCTTGTGGTGCCTGCACTGTGGCGTGCCAGGAGCCCCTTATCAATGTGTATGCGACGGCTGACCGTTCAAGCGGCGCGAGATGCCGTGGACGGGTGTGAATGGCGGACGCAAACAGGCGTAAGCGCCGAATTTTTGAAGGGAGCCATGCCCAAGCAACGATAATCCCCCCAGATTTTTCGAGGAGCGTTTGTGGACCTGATGTTGTTGCTGAAAGCCGCCGTGATGGGCGTGGTCGAGGGGCTGACCGAGTTCTTGCCGATCTC
>JBIKRC010000103.1:0-6655 GCA_044349375.1 Limnohabitans sp. | reverse complement strand
TGGGCGGTGGACTGGCCATCGCCACAGCCTGCGACTTTCGACTGGCCACGCCTGGCTCTCAGATGAGCTTGCCCATTGCCAAGACGCTGGGCAATTGCTTGTCGGTGGCCAATGTGGCGCGTTTGTGCGCGGCTTTCGGGCCGCAACGTGTCAAACGCATGTTGATGCTGGCCGACATGATCGGCGCAGATGAGGCCCTGTCCTGTGGTTACCTGCACCAACTGGCTGCCCCCGAGGAGATCGACGGGGTCACTGCCGCCTTGGTCCAACGCCTGACCAATTTGGCACCGGTGACGCAACAAGTCAGCAAAGAAGCCCTCAGCCGCTTGGTCCAGCACAGCGCGCCAGAGGCTGAAGACCTGATTCGCCAAGCCTATGGCAGCGAAGACTTTCGTGAAGGGGTGGCCGCCTTCGTGGCCAAACGCAAACCTGTTTGGAAAGGCCGCTGAAGGTCACGAGGGGAATGGACCACGCCAAGGGCGCTTTAGGAGGTCACCTAAACGCCCTTCATCGGCGACTCAAACCCGCTCGGCCACCCAAGCCTGCACGGTGGCCAACGCTGCGGGCAAGGCCGCAGGGTTGGTGCCACCGGCCATGGCCATGTCGGGCTTGCCGCCGCCTTTGCCGCCCACTTGTTGAGCCACATAGTTGGCCAACTCACCAGCCTTGACCTTGCCCACGGTGTCGGCGGTCACGCCAGCGGCGATGTTGACCTTGTCGCCATCGACCGCAGTCAACACGATCACAGCGGTTTTCATCTTGTCTTTGAGTTTGTCCAGGGTGTCGCGCAGGGTCTTGGCATCGGCACCTTCCAGCTTGGCCACCAGCAGCTTGACACCCTTGATATCGACGGCTTGGGTCAGCAACTCGTCGCCTTGGGCAGAAGCCAGCTTGCCTTTGGCGGCAGCCAGTTCTTTTTCGAGCGCCTTGACCTGGTCGAGCACTTGGGCAATTCGGTTGTTCAGCTCGGCGGGCTGGGCTTTCAGTGTGCCCGCAGCTTGCGTGACGGTGTCTTCCAGAGACTGCAGGTAAGCCAGTGCGTTGGTCCCGGTCACGGCTTCGATGCGGCGCACACCTGCGGCCACGCCGCCTTCGCTCACGATCTTGAACAGGCCAATATCGCCCGTGGCTTTGACGTGGGTACCACCGCACAGTTCGCGGCTAGAGCCAATGTCGAGCACGCGCACGGTCTCGCCGTACTTCTCGCCAAACAGCATCATCGCGCCGGTCTTTTGGGCGCTTTCAATGTCCATCACACGCGCTTTCGCCGCGGCGTTGGCCAAAATTTCAGCATTCACCTGGGCTTCGATCTGGCGGATTTCGGCGTCGGTCACGGGCGCGTTGTGCGCAAAGTCAAAACGGGTGCGCTCGGCGTTGACCAAGCTGCCCTTTTGCTGCACATGGCTGCCCAGCACTTCGCGCAGGGCTTTGTGCATCAGGTGGGTGGCACTGTGGTTGCGCACGGTGGCAGCGCGCACAGCCAGGTCCACATGGGCTTGCACTGCATCACCGACCTTCAGGCTGCCGGATTTAACCTCGCCGTGGTGGCCAAACACATCGGCCTTGATCTTGAGCGTATCCAACACGTTGAACTGACCGCCCGCGTTGTGGACCATGCCCTGATCGCCCACTTGGCCGCCGGACTCTGCGTAAAACGGTGTGGAGTCGAGCACGACCACGCCAGACTGACCAGCTTTGAGTTCGGTCACGGCGTTGCCGTCAGCGTACAGGGCCAACACTGTGGCGTTGGCCGTCAGGTCTTCGTAACCCACAAAGTCGTTGCCTGCGCCGGAGTAATCCAGCGCCTTGTCCATCTTGAACTTGCCAGCGGCGCGGGCCTGGGCCTTTTGCTTTTCCATGGCGGTGGCGAAACCAGCTTCGTCCACGCTGAGGCCTCGTTCGCGGCACACGTCGGCCGACAGATCGAGCGGGAAGCCGTAGGTGTCGTGCAGCTTGAAGGCCACTTCGCCGGGCAACACTTTCACGCCACCGTCTAAGGCCGCATCCAAAATCTGCATGCCGCTTTGCAGCGTTTCAAAGAAGCGCTCTTCTTCGATGCGCAAGATGTCGGCAATGCGATCGGCCTGATCGGCCATGTTGGGGTAAGCCGCGCCCATGAGCTTGACCAAATCGGGCACCAGTTTGTGGAAGAACGGGGTCTTTTGGCCCAGCAAATAGCCGTGGCGAATGGCGCGGCGGATGATGCGGCGCTGCACGTAGCCGCGGCCTTCGTTGCTCGGCACCACACCATCGCTCACCAAGAACGCGGTGGCGCGGATGTGGTCAGCGATCACGCGCAGCGACTTGTTGTTCAGGTCGGTGCAACCAGTTTCGCGAGATGCCGCCTTGATCAGTGCGTCAAAAATGTCGATTTCGTAGTTGCTGTGAACGTGCTGCAAGATGGCGGCCAGGCGCTCCAGGCCCATGCCCGTGTCCACGCAGGGCGCGGGCAGTGGCGTGACGGCACCGGTCTCGTCCATGTTGAACTGCATGAACACGTTGTTCCAAATCTCGATGAAGCGGTCGCCGTCTTCATCGGGGCTGCCGGGTGGGCCACCGGGGATGTGCGCGCCGTGGTCGTAAAAGATCTCGGAGCAAGGACCGCATGGGCCCGTGTCGGCCATCATCCAGAAATTGTCGGACTTGTAGCGACCACCCTTGTTGTCACCGATGCGGATGATGCGGTTCTCTGCCTTGATGCGCTCAGGCGTCCAGCCTGCTTTGACAAAAATGCCTTCCCAAATGCCATGGGCCTCGTCGTCTTCCATGTACACCGTGGCATAAAGCTTGTCTGCGGGCAGTTTGTAGACTTGGGTCAACAGCTGCCAAGCCCACTCCAACGACTCGCGCTTGAAGTAATCACCAAACGACCAGTTGCCCAGCATCTCGAAAAAGGTGTGATGGCGGGCGGTGTAGCCCACGTTTTCAAGGTCGTTATGCTTGCCACCGGCACGCAGGCAAGCCTGCACCGACGCTGCGCGCACATAAGAGCGCTTGTCCGAGCCCAAAAACACGTCCTTGAACTGGACCATGCCCGAGTTGGTGAACATCAAAGTGGGGTCGTTGCCGGGCACCAAGGGGCTGGACGCCACCACGGTGTGGCCTTTGGACTCAAAAAAGTCCAAAAAGGTCTTGCGGATGTCGGAGACGGAGAAAGTGGCTTGGCTCATGGGGGTGGTTTCGCTCAAAGTGCAACCTTGCATTATAAGTTTTGGGCGGTAGGCGAGCACGCCGCACAGATGGGTCTGATTTGCGTTTAAGACTAAATCTGCACATAATATGTGTGAATATGCCATTCGAAATGGCAAACTCCCCCTGTTCCTTTAAAAAAGGCCCGCCATGAACATCACCCTGTCAGTCGACGAACGCGTCGCCGAAGCCGCCCGCGAGGCGGCGCGCAAGATGGGCAAAAGCCTGAACCAAGCTGTGCGCGACTATCTGGAGCAGTTGGCCGGACAAGAGCGCCAAGCCACCGAATGGCAGCTTTGGGAGCAACGCTGTTTGGGTGGGGGGGGACGCCTGCAAGGTTACAAGCTCGACCGGGACGCTTTGCATGATCGCGGCTGAGCCCTCGCCTCCTTGGGGCCCCTTGTTGGCCCTGCCCAAAACCCGGTGCTTTATCGACACCAACGTGCTGGTTTATGCAGACAGCACCGACGAGCCCCGCAAACAGCGCATCGCCATCGATTTGCTGCGCCATCTGCGTTTTGAGCGCTTAGGCGTCCTGTCCACGCAGGTGCTCAACGAGTACATCCAGGTTGGCCTGCGCAAGCTGGGTTTGACGCACGCTCACATCCGCGAACAGCTCCACTGTTACCGCCAACTCGACATCGCAGCCGTGACGCCCGACACCGTCGACATGGCGCTGGATTTGCACCAAAAACACGCCTTGAGCTACTGGGATGCGCTGATCCTGGCCAGCGCCCACATTGCGGGGTGTTCGGTGTTGCTCACTGAGGACATGGGCACCGGTGAAATACTGGCCGGGGTGAAGCTGGTCAATCCCTTCGCTTCAAGCTGAAGCTTTCACAAATTGACAAGCGCCATAGCGCTGCGTTAACTGCGCGACACAGTCGCCCTTTTTTGCCCGATATGCTCAGTGCTTTAGTCGGCCAGCGACCAATGGCCCGGCACTTACGCCAACACCACAACCTCGCAACACCATGACCACCTCACCCCTCGCCCAACTCAACGACCCCAGCTTGCTCAAGACCGACGCCCTGATCAACGGCCAATGGGTCAAGGGCAGCAGCCGTTTTGCCGTGACCGACCCCGCCACCGGGGCCCATCTGGCGGATGTGGCCAATCTGGGCACAGCGGAGGCCGAGCAAGCCATTGCCGCCGCCAACGCCGCCTGGCCTGCATGGAAAGCCAAAACCGCCAAAGAGCGCAGCATCATTTTGCGCAAGTGGTATGACCTGCTGATGGCCAACCAGGACGACCTGGGCCGGATCATGACCGCCGAGCAAGGCAAACCCTTTCCCGAAGCGAAAGGCGAAGTGGCCTACGGTGCCAGCTTTGTCGAGTGGTTTGCCGAAGAAGCCAAGCGCATCAATGGCGAAACCCTGCCCCAGTTCGACAACAACCGCCGCCTCCTGGTGCTCAAGCAACCGATTGGCGTGTGCGCGGCCATCACGCCCTGGAACTTCCCCCTGGCCATGATCACCCGCAAGGTCGCGCCCGCGTTGGCCGCTGGCTGCCCGGTGATCATCAAGCCGGCCGAGCTGACGCCGCTCACCGCTTTGGCTGCGGCCGAGTTGGCCATCCGAGCAGGCATCCCCGCCGGGGTTTTGAACATGATCACCGCCGACAGCGACAACTCGATTGCCGTGGGCAAAGTGCTGTGCGCGAGCGACGTGGTGCGCCACATCAGCTTCACCGGCTCCACCGAAGTCGGTCGCATCCTCATGGCGCAATCGGCTCCCACCGTCAAAAAAATGTCGCTCGAACTCGGTGGCAACGCGCCCTTCATTGTTTTTGAAGATGCCGACATCGACAGCGCCGTGGAAGGCGCCTTCGCCAGCAAATACCGCAATGCGGGCCAAACCTGCGTATGCTCCAACCGCTTTTATGTGCAAGAAGGCGTGTACGACGAATTTGTCCAAAAATTCGCTGCCAAAGTGCAGACCGCCAAAGTGGGCAACGGCTTTGAAGACGGCGTTAACCAAGGCCCCTTGATCGAAGAAGCAGCCTTGACCAAAGTGCAGCGCCATGTGGACGACGCCGTGGCCAAAGGCGGCCGCGTAGTGGTCGGGGGCAAGCGCCTGTCCGGCATGGGCTCGGGCCAGTTCTTTGAGCCCACCGTGGTGGCCGATGCCACGGCCGACATGCTGTGCGCCAAAGAAGAAACCTTCGGCCCCTTTGCACCCATCTTCAAATTCAAGACCGAGCAAGAAGCGGTGGATGCGGCCAACAACACCGAATTCGGCCTGGCCAGCTACTTCTACAGCCGCGACGTGGGCCGCATCTTCCGGGTCAGCGAGGCCCTGGAATACGGCATGGTCGGCATCAACGTGGGCATTTTGGCCACTGAACACGTGCCTTTCGGTGGCGTCAAGCAATCGGGCCTGGGACGCGAAGGCTCGCACCACGGAATCGACGACTATGTGGAAATCAAATTCCTGTGTGTGGGTGACATCCTGAAGTAAACTACAGCCCTTCGCGGGTGTCGTTTAATGGTAGGACTCTTGCTTCCCAAGCAAATAACGTGGGTTCGATTCCCATCTCCCGCTCCAAACAAAAAAGGCCCCTCACGGGGCCTTTCTTTTGGGGGTTTGAAGTCCTGATCAGAAGATCAGCTTCACACCCGTCTTGCTTTGCAGCAGCTCTGGCGTCACGCCCGGAGCCAACTCCACCACCTTCAGACCTGCTTCCGTCACATCCATCACGGCCAGGTCGGTGATGATGCGGTCAACCACGCCCACGCCCGTCAAAGGCAAGGTGCAGCTGGGCAAAATCTTCATGTCTTCGGTGCCGTCTTTTTTCTTGGCCACATGTTCCATCAAAATGATCACGCGCTTGACACCTGCGACCAGGTCCATCGCGCCGCCCATGCCCTTGACCATCTTGCCAGGGATCATCCAGTTGGCCAGATCGCCCTTTTCGCTCACCTGCATCGCGCCCAGGATCGACAAGTTGATCTTGCCGCCTCGGATCATGGCAAACGACAGCTCGCTGCCAAAGATCGACGAGCCTTTGATGGTGGTCACCGTCTGCTTGCCCGCGTTGATCAGGTCGGCATCGACTTCGTCTTCGTTCGGGAAAGGGCCAATGCCCAGCATGCCGTTTTCGCTTTGCAGCCAAACTTCTTTGTCGGCCGGCACAAAGTTGGCCACCAGCGTGGGAATGCCGATGCCCAGGTTCACATAGAAACCGTCTTCCAGTTCGTGGGCCGCACGGGCGGCCATTTGGTCTTGACTCCAGCTCATATCAGGCTCCTGTTTTTTCTGTCACGGCGGGCTTCATACGCCCGCCTTTTCTGTAATCGTGCGTTTCTCGATGCGCTTTTCCGGTTTCGCGTTCAACACGATGCGGTGCACATAAATGCCGGGCAGGTGCACGCTGTCGGGGTGCATCTCACCGGTCTCAACGATCTCTTCGACCTCGACCACACAAATCTTGCCCGCCATGGCCACAGCCGGGTTGAAGTTGCGCG
>JBIKRC010000102.1:0-6713 GCA_044349375.1 Limnohabitans sp. | reverse complement strand
GAGCTTGCGGTACAAGGCAGGGATGGCAGCCATGCCAATGTGGTGCAACAACAAGGTGTGACCATCGGGGTTGGCTTTGGCGACTTTGTTCGCGCCGATCGTGCCGCCCGCGCCAGCCGCGTTTTCGACCACAAAGTTGGAGCCGGGCACATGTTTGCGCATGGCTTCGGCCAAATCGCGTGCCACACGGTCAGTTGGGCCGCCTGCAGTGAAAGGCACAACGATGGAAATCGGTTTGCTACCAGGGTAGGCTTGGGCCAGCGCCCCCACCGAAACAGCGGCCAATGCGGCAAAGGCAAACAATTTTTTCATTTCAAAACCCCAAGAGTGATTCTGACATTGTAGAACCAAAGGGGGACCTCCATGACGGAAAACACGTAGTCGCTTTCCCCAATTTCCCTCTGCATACAAGGTCATGATCCAAATCAAAGTCAAGTCGCACTCACTGGTAGCTTCTGGCGTCTTCAATCACCTTGCCGTCGTTGGCCAAACTGCCTTGCGCCACCAGATGCACATCACCACGGAGCTTGGTCACATCGCGCACCGCTTCTGACACACGAGCCTTGAGCGCATCGTCGGACACACGAGCGGTCTCCACATGCAAGGCCATTTGGTCATTGGCCATCTCACCCGTCACCACCAGGCGGGCTTTACTCACTTCAGGAAAGCGTTTGACGATCTCGGCCACCTGGCCGGGATGCACAAACATGCCCCGAATCTTGGTGGTCTGGTCAGCCCGTCCCATCCAGCCCTTGATGCGTTGGCCGGTGCGCCCCGTGGGGCAGGTACTGGGCAAGATGGCCGACAAGTCGCCTGTGCCAAAACGGATCAGCGGGTAATCGGGGTTGAGCGTGGTGATGACCAGCTCGCCCACCTCGCCCTCGGGCACCGGGTCGCCGGTGCCGGGACGCACGATCTCGACGATCACGCCTTCGTCCAACACCAGACCTTCACGCGCGGCGGTCTCGTAGGCAATCAGACCCACATCGGCGGTGGCGTAACACTGGTAGGCATCGACGCCGTGCGCGGTCATCCAGTCGCGCAGGCTGGGTGGAAAGGCCTCGCCCGAGACCAGCGCTTTGTGCACACTGGGCAGGGCCACGCCCATCTCGGCGGCTTTTTCGAGGATGATTTTCAGGAAACTCGGTGTGCCGATGTATCCCGCAGGCTGCAACTCGGCCATGGCCGTGACTTGCTGCTCGGTCTGGCCTGTGCCGCCCGGGAACACGGTGCAGCCCAGCGCGTGCGCGCCGGTTTCCATCATGGAACCCGCGGGTGTGAAGTGGTAACTGAAGCAGTTGTGGATCAACTCGCCCGGGCGAAAGCCGGCCGCGAACATGGTGCGGGCCATGCGCCAGTAGTCAGCGCGGGCACCTTCGGGTTCGTAAATCGTGCCGGGGCTGGCAAACACGCGGGTCATGCCTTGGCCAAAGCCCAGGGTGCTGAAACCGCCAAACACATTGCCGCCCGCTGCACGCGAAGCCTTCTGGCGCTCGAGCAATTCGGTTTTGCGGATCACGGGCAACTGGGCCAAAGCAGCACGGCTGTTGATGCTGGCCGCATCGACATCCTTGAGCAAGTCGGCAAAGGCCGGGGCATGGGCTTTGGCGCGGGCAACCTGCGCGGGCAAAGCGGCCATCAGGGCCGCTTCACGAACTTCAGGGGCACGCGTTTCCAACGCATCAAAGTGCTGGGACATGGATTTCTTTCTGGGGGACTGCGGTGAGAACGTCAAGGAGGAAAGTCAGCGCATCAAGCCAACCAACGCTTGCGGCGCTTGTAGCTCTTCACATCCTTGAAACTCTTGCGCTCACCACCGCCCATGCCGAGGTAAAACTCTTTCACGTCTTCGTTGGTGCGCAGGTCTGCGGCCACGCCATCCATCACGATGCGACCCGACTCCATGATGTAACCGTAGTCAGAATATTTGAGCGCCATGTTGGTGTTTTGCTCTGCGATCAAGAAAGTGACTTTTTCCTTCTCGTTCAAATCTTTGACGATGTTGAACACCTCTTCCACAATTTGAGGCGCCAAGCCCATCGAAGGCTCGTCCAACAGCATGACGCTGGGGTTGGTCATCAGGGCGCGGCCAATGGCGCACATTTGTTGCTCGCCGCCCGATGTGTAGGCCGCTTGCGAGGTGCGGCGGGTTTTGAGGCGCGGGAAATAGGTGTAAACCTTGTCCAGGTTGGCCGCGATTTCGCCCTTGTCTTTGCGGGTGTAGCTGCCGGTCAACAGGTTGTCTTCGATCGACAAGTGGGCAAAGCAATGACGCCCTTCCATCACCTGAACCACGCCCCGGTTGACCAGGTCGGCTGGCGTGAGGTTTTCGATGCGCTCACCGCGCAGCTCGATGCTGCCTTTGGTCACGTCACCGCGCTCGCCCTTGAGCAAGTTGGAGATCGCACGCAAAGTGGTGGTTTTGCCTGCACCGTTGCCGCCGAGCAAAGACACGATGCCTTGCTCGGGCACCTGCAGGGACACGCCCTTGAGCACCAAGATGACGTGGTTGTAAATGACCTCGATGCCATTGACGTTCAGAACAATGTTTTTGTCGCTCATGGACTGTGCCTTTTCAAATTCTGGGGGTTCAAGCCAAATGAAACCTCTGCACGCAAGGGTTCCATTTGGCAGCTGCTAGCGGGCAAATGCCCGCTGCAGCTGACCACCTGCCGCTTGCGCAGCAGGCTTGGCTTCAGATCAAGACTGGCAATCCGCAGGCGTGCGGCGTGTGATCTTTTTCTCGGCAGCGTACTTGTCGGCAGCGGCCTTCACCATGGGCTTGATGATCTGCTCATCGGCCTGCATCCAGTCGCTGCTGAATTGCCACTTGGCGCCGTCCCATGTGTGGATACGGGCCCAGTTGGCACCCATGTGGTCTGCACACGAGGTGGAGATCGGGCGCAACACGCCCTTGAAGCCCAGGGCATCCAACTTGGGCTGCGTCAGGTTCAGGTTTTCAAAACCCCAGCGTGCTTGCTCGCCAGTCATGACCTTGCCTTTGCCATATTTCTCTTGGGCTTGGCGCACACCTTCGATGGCGAACATGGCGCTGAACAAACCGCGCATGTAAAGCACTTCACCCACTTCGTCCTTGGGGCCTGTGCCTTGGTTCTTGGCGTGCAACTTCTCCAGCACTTCCTTGACCACAGAGGAGCCTTTTTCAGCGCCGTGCTGCATGGTGATGGCGTTGTAACCCTTAGCGCCCATGCCGATGTCTTTGACATCAGGCTCGGCACCCGCCCACCACACGCCCCAGATGTTTTCACGGGGGTAGCCAGTGGCTTGTGCTTCCTTGAGCAAGGTAGAGTTCATCACGCCCCAGCCCCAATTGACAACATAGTCAGGGCGATCGCGGCGAATTTGCAGCCAGGTGGACTTTTGCTCCACGCCGGGGTGGGTCACGGGCAACAGGCTCAGCTTGAAGCCGTGCATGGCTGCACGCTCTTGCAAGATCGGGATGGCTTCTTTGCCGAAGGGGCTGTCGTGGTAGACCAAGGCGATGTGCTTGCCTTTGAGCTTGTCGACGCCACCGGCCTTTTTGCCGATGTCCTGAATGATCACGTCACCGGCCACCCAATAGGTGCCTGCGAGTGGGAAGTTCCACTTGAACACGCCGCCGTCAGCCGATTCGCTGCGGCCGTAACCTGCGGTGATCAAGGGGATCTTGTCGCCAGGGGCTTTTTCGGTCAGCGCAAAGGTGATGCCGGTGGACAAAGGCTGGAACACGGTCGCGCCGCCGTTCTTGCCCTTCAGGCGCTCGTAGCACTCCACGCCACGGTCGGTGGCATAGCCGGTTTCGCACTCTTCAAACGACACTTTCACGCCGTTGATGCCGCCGCGCGCATTGACCAGCTTGAGGTAGTCGACATAGCCGTTGGCAAAGGGCACGCCGTTGGGGGCGTAGGCGCCTGTACGGTAGACCAGCACAGGGAAGAACTGCTCTTTGGTTTGAGCCGTGGCCACGGTGCTGACCAGCGCACTGGCAAGACCTGCAGCCGCCACCGTGGTGGCCAGAACGAGTTGACGAAGCTTCATGGTTTGTCTCCTGTTAAAAAAAGTTGAAAGCACTTAGAAAAAACACGTTGAAAATCAATGCGGGAAAAATCAATGGGGGAAAGGCCACAGACGCAGCTTTTGTTTGGCCACCGACCACAGTTTGGCCAAGCCATGCGGCTCCACGATCAGGAACCACACAATCAGGGCGCCAAAGATCATGAATTCGGTGTGCGAGACGGCTGCAGTCGAGATGTTCACGCCCACCATGCCACCGGCCCAAGGCAGGAACTGGTTAAGGAAAATTGGCAAGATCACAATGAAAGCAGCGCCGAAGAAGCTGCCCATGATGGAGCCCATGCCACCGATGATGACCATGAACAGCAACTGGAAAGAGCGGTCAATCGAGAAAGCCGCAGGCTCCCAAGAGCCCAGGTGCACAAAGCCCCACAGGCCGCCGGCCACACCCACAATGAACGAGCTGACCGCAAAGGCGGTGAGCTTGGCGTAAACAGGGCGAATGCCAATGACGGCAGCGGCCACGTCCATGTCGCGAATGGCCATCCACTCGCGGCCAATGGCACTGCGCACCAAATTCTTGGCCAACAGACCAAACACCACCAGGAACACCAGGCAGAAGATGTATTTTTGCAGTGGCGTGTCAATCGGCATGCTAAACACATTCAGGTTGGACACCGACACCGAGCCCGAGGCGTTGTTGTTGGTGAACCAGCCCACGCGCAGGAAAGCCCAGTCGCAAAAGAACTGAGCGGCCAAGGTGGCCACCGCCAGATACAAGCCTTTGACGCGCAAACTGGGAATGCCAAAAAACACCCCCACCAAGGTGGCAAAAAAGCCCCCGGCCAACAAAGCCACGATCAGCGGCATGCCCTCAATACGGATGTAGGTGTTGTAGGCCATGTAGGCCCCCACGGCCATGAACGCACCCGAACCCAGTGAAATTTGACCGCAGTACCCCACCAGGATGTTCACGCCCAAAGCGGCCAGCGACAGGATGAGGAAGGGAATCAGAATGGCGCGGAACATGTACTCATCGGCGATGAAGGGCACGCCGATGAATGCAAAAGCGATGAGCGCCAAGATGGCCCAACGGTCTTGCGCAATCGCAAAGATCTGCTGGTCTTTGCGGTAAGAGGTCTTGAACTGACCGTTTTCTCTGTAAAACATGGTGTCTCTCCTTACACGCGGTCGATGATTTTTTCGCCGAACAGGCCTTGCGGGCGGAACAGCAAGAACACCAAAGCCAGCACATACGCAAACCAGATCTCGATGCCTCCACCCACAAATGGGCCCAGGTACACCTCGGACAATTTCTCACCCACACCAATGATCAGGCCGCCAATGATCGCGCCCGGCACCGAAGTCAAGCCACCCAAAATGATCACCGGCAAAGCACGCAAAGCCACGGTGGTCAACGAGAACTGCACTCCCATCTTGGAGCCCCAGATGATGCCGGCCACCAATGCGGTAATACCCGCGACAAACCAAACGATCACCCAAATGCGGTTGAGTGGAATGCCAATCGACTGAGCGGCTTGGTGGTCATCGGCCACCGCACGCAGGGCGCGGCCGGTACCAGTTTTTTGGAAAAACAGCGACAAAACCACCACCAGCAAAGCCGCAATGCAAGCCGCGTAGACGTCTTCGAGGTTAACCAGCACGCCACCCGGAAACACCGAGTCCAACAAGAACACCGGGTCTTTGGGCATGCCCACGTCGATTTTGTAGATGTCGCTGCCAAAGATGGTCTGACCCAGGCCGTCCAGAAAATAGGTGATGCCCAAAGTGGCCATGAGCAAGGTGACACCTTCTTGATTGACCAAGTGGCGCAGCACCAAGCGCTCGATCAGCCAAGCCAACACAAACATGACCACAGCCGCCAGTAAAAAAGCGATCAGGTTGCCCAGGAACTTGTCCTCGATGCCCAACCAGCCTGGCACCCATTCGGCAAAACGTGCCATGGCCAAAGCGGCGAACAGCACCATCGCGCCTTGTGCAAAATTGAACACACCTGAAGCCTTGAAAATCAAAACAAAGCCAAGCGCCACAAGCGAGTAAAGCATGCCGGCCATCAGGCCACCCAAAAGAGCTTCCAGAAAAAATGCCATGTTGTGTTCTCCTTAGTGGCTGGTGCCCAGATAGGCACTGATCACTTCTTCGTTGTTGCGCACTTCTTCGGGAGTCCCGTCGCCGATTTTTTTGCCGTAATCGAGCACCACCACACGGTCCGAGATGTCCATCACCACGCCCATGTCGTGCTCGATCAGCACGATGGTCGAGCCAAACTCGTCGTTCACATCCAGAATGAAGCGGCACATGTCCTGCTTTTCTTCCATGTTCATGCCGGCCATAGGCTCGTCAAGCAGCAGCACCTTGGGCTCCATGGCCAAAGCGCGGCCCAGGTCGACCCGCTTTTGCAAGCCATACGGCAGCTGACCCACGGGTGTTTTGCGGAAGGCCTGGATCTCCAGGAAGTCGATGATGTGCTCGACGAATTCGCGGTTCTTTTCTTCTTCGCGCTGGGCGGGGCCGATGCGCAAAGCCTGCAAGAACAAGTTGCTCTTGATGAGCAGGTTGCGGCCGGTCATGATGTTGTCGATCACGCTCATGCCCTTGAACAAGGCCAAATTCTGGAACGTGCGGGCAATGCCCATCTCGGCCACTTGGCGGCTGTTCATGTGGTCAAACTTTTGACC
>JBIKRC010000101.1:0-6772 GCA_044349375.1 Limnohabitans sp. | reverse complement strand
CCATCGCGGTGTTTGCGCCCTCGGTCAAAGGCGATTTGCTGCGCTGGCGGCACCCGCGCTTGCAGCTGCTGCGCGGCTTGATGCTGGCGTCCATGACCGCGCTCAATTTTTGGGCCTTGCAATATTTGCAGTTGGCCGAGACCGGGGCCATGCAGTTTTCTGTGCCCATATTGATCGCCTTGCTGTCAGCCTGGTGGCTGGGCGAGCGGCTGGACGCCAAACGCTGGTTGGCGATCGCGGTGGGCTTTGCAGGGGTGCTGGTCATCATCCGCCCCGGAAGCCAGGGCTTTCACCCGGCCATCTTGCTGTCGGCACTCAACGCCATTTTGTACGCGCTCTTCAACATGATGACGCGTTACCTGGCCAGCAGCGAAAACCCGGCCACCACACAACTGACCTCGGCGGTGGTGGCTACTTTGGCGCTGACGCCCGTGGCGCTGTGGCAATGGCAACAACCGGCCACGCTGCTCGAATGGTGCGTGATGGCGTTGGCCGGTTTGTGCGGCGGCGTTGGCCACTACTTTGTGGCCGTGGCACACCGCTATGCTTCAGCGGCGGTGTTGGGTCCATTTTTGTACCAGCAAATCATCTACATGACCGTGCTCGGTTGGCTGGTGTTTGGCCAGGTGCCTGACCTGGCCGTGGTGCTCGGTGCCTTGGTGGTGGTGGCCAGCGGCCTGTATTTGCTGTGGCGCGAGTTTCAGGGCCCAAGCCCAAAATGAGCGCCTGAAAACGCGGGCGGCAGCGGCTGGACTCTTGGTCGTTCAGTCGGCTCGGTGACACACAAGCGGCCACTCAGCGCCCAAGATGGCATACACACGCTCTGCACTTGGGCCGTCATCACAGGAGTCTTGCATGTCTTCTTCTCAACGCTGGAAACAGCGCCCCCCTGGCTCCAACTGGGGCGACTTTGGGCCCGACGACCAATGCGGGCGCATGAACCTCTTGACTCCCCAGAAAGTGCTGCAAGGCATGCACGAGGTGCGCACCGGGCAGACCTTCAACTTGAGCCTGCCGCTGGATTTTCCGGGGGGCAATGTGCTCAACCCTAGGCGTCAGCCGCCGGTGCTGCGCCCTACCCTGCGCGGTGACAAACCCAACATGAACTACCAACTGTGGTGCGACGACCCGGTTTGCACCGACGTGGTGTGCGACGACTTGGTGATCATGCATTTGCAGTACAGCACCCAGTGGGACAGCCTGGCGCATGTGGGCTCGATGTTCGACGCCAACGGCGACGGCGTGCCCGAGCCGGTGTATTACAACGGCTTTCGCGCTGGCACCGATGTGGTGGGGCCGAGCGGCAGCGATGGGGCGGGGATTTTTGGCTTTCCAGAGATCGCCCGTGAATCGACATCGTCGGCCAAGGCGCTGGGCATCGAAAAAATGTCCGAACGCTGCGTGCAAGGCCGTGCGGTGATGATCGACCTGCATGCGCATCTGGGTCGTGAGCGGGTGCGGGTGGGTTACGACTTGCTGATGGACATCCTGAAAAAAGACCAAGTGGTGGTGGAGCCCGGCGACATGGTGTGCCTGCACACGGGCTTTGCACAGATGCTGCTCGAGATGAACAAACAACCCGACCCGCACGCTGTGGAAAATTCTTGCGCCGTATTGGAGGGTCGTGACGAGCGGCTGCTGCAATGGATCACCGATTCGGGCCTGGTGGCCCTGATCGCTGACAACTACGCGGTGGAAGGTTTGCCCGCCTCGCCCCGCCCCGGCAGCTGCGCATCCTTGCCCTTGCACGAGCATTGTTTGTTCAAGCTGGGCGTGCACCTGGGCGAAATTTGGCACCTCACCCCCTTGGCCGACTGGCTGCGCCAGAACGGCCGAAGCCGCTTCTTGCTCACCGCCCCGCCCTTGCGCTTGCCCGGGGCTATTGGATCACCAGCCACGCCGATTGCCACGGTCTAAGGCTGACGAGCGCTGCCCTCAGAGGCTGCAGCTGAACCACCGAAATGGCTCATCCAACCGAATCCGGCCATCGATCAGCCACGATTGAGCTGAAAATTGAGCTCACAATTGGGGCTGGTTTGCTGAACAGACGCATGGAACGGACGCATGAATTTGCAATTGCTTGATTTTGACTGCAGCGAGGACGCCGAGGGCGTGGTTTGCTGGGATGCGCTGGCGCAACCTGCCCCCCAACACAACACGGCTTTGTTGCAAGAGGTCGCGCAGGTGCTGCGCTGGGCACACGGCTTTGACCACGAGGGCCCCGGCCCCCTTGAAAACGGTGCCAACTGGGACTTTGACCTGCAGGTCACGCTGCTCAGCGTCGGCGACAAGCCCCAAGTGGCCACACCCCGCTTTGTGCCCAGCACCGGGCAACTGAGCCTTTTGCCCGAGCCGGTGGACACGCAAAGCCTCTCACTGAGCTTGAGCTTGAGTGGCACGCCTGGTTTTGTGCAGGCATTTCGCTCGCAGTTCGAGCAGGCATGAACACCCCGCAGGCTTTGGAAGCGCCGCAAGCTTTGGACGCGCCACAGCGGCCCAGCTTCCAAGAGGCGATCCAGTTCTGGTTCTGGCTGGGCTGCATCAGCTTCGGCGGCCCGGCTGCGCAAATCGCGCTGATGCACGAAGAGCTGGTGGAGCGCCGCCGCTGGATCTCAGAAAAACGCTACCTGCACGCACTGAATTACTGCATGCTGCTGCCCGGCCCCGAGGCACAGCAACTGGCCACCTATATCGGCTGGCTGATGCATGGCACGCGCGGGGGCATTGCCGCAGGCGCCCTGTTTGTGCTGCCGTCTTTGGTGCTGCTGATCGTGCTGAGCTGGGCCTACACCGCCTGGGGGCAACACCCTTGGGGGCAAGCGCTGCTCTGGGGCCTCAAACCCGCGGTCACCGCACTGGTGTTGCAAGCTGCGCACCGTTTGGCCTTGCGCACCTTGAAAGCCCGCTGGTTGTGGGCGCTGGCGGTGCTGTCCTTGCTGGGCATGCTCTGGGGAGTGCCCTTTGTTTGGATCATTGCGGGTGCGGCGGCCACCGGCTATTACATGTCGCGTCAGGCCTCATTGGGACTTCAGGACCAAGTCAAGGCTGGCCCAGAGCCCACCAGCGGCGCCATGGCTGCGCAGGACACACACCCCGCAAAATCAAGCGAAACGAGCCCACCACAAGAGACTCGAGCAGCCCCGGCCTGGCTGGACGACGACACGCCCCCACCCGCGCACACGCACTACAGCCACCCGCGACTGGTGCGCGCGCTGGCCTGGGGGGTGGGATTGTGGGCCATGACCCTGGGCCTGATCGCGCTGGTGTTCGGGCTGGGCCACACCCTCACGCTCATGGGCGGCTTTTTCACGCAAGCGGCCTTGCTGACCTTTGGTGGCGCTTATGCGGTGCTGCCGTTTGTGACCCAAGCGGCCGTGGGCCAGTATGGCTGGCTGACGGCGGCGCAAATGATGGACGGGCTGGCGCTGGGTGAGACCACACCAGGCCCGCTGATCATGGTGGTGGCGTTTGTGGGCTTTTTGGGCGGTCACAGCCAGGCCTTGTTGGGCCACCCTGTGCTGGGCGGGATCGTGGCGGCCTGTGTGGTGACCTGGTTCACCTTCCTGCCCTCATTCGTGTTCATTTTGGCGGGCGGCCCGCTGGTGGAGTCCACACGCCACATGCCCTCGCTGGCCGGGCCCTTGCAGGGCATCATGGCCGCCGTGATCGGCGTGATCGTGCACTTGGCGGGCGTGTTTGCACGCCAAACCTGGCTGCCCGGGGGCTGGCACATGCTGCCCGACCTGGGGGCTTTGGCGCTGACGCTGCTGGCCACTTGGTTGCTGATTCGCAGGCAACTGAGCGTGTTCAAGCTGCTGGGCCTTTGCACGGCACTGGGGCTGGTCAGGCCATTGCTCGTCTAATGCCCTTTGCCTCGCCACTCCCCTGCAGCCGCGTCTGTGCCTTAATGCACACCCAGAACGCCCTACCCACGCCATGACCGAAGAATTCCAGATCCACATCCCCCCCTCCTTCATGGCGTTGTACGTGCCGCCCGGCAAGATCAAGCCCACATTGGGCCAGCGCGATCTGGCCACGCGCTATGAGCTGTGCGAAGACCTGGCCAATTTGCTGACAGAAAAAGCTGCCAACATGCAGTTCACCCTGGGCATTACCGAAGAGCAGGTATTGGCGCAATGCGAAGCCGGTCTGGTGGCCGAGCCTGCCGTGGTCACGCCTGGCGAGGCGCGCTGGGTGGTGTGTCGCCTGGCCGAGCTGCTGCAGTGGCCCATGGACCAACTCTTGCAAGCGCCCGCTCCGGGCCAACCAGGTTGACCATCCCGTGAGCACACCCGATTTGCAAAGGCTGCTCTCGGCCCCCATCTTGCCCACCTTGCTGCGCCTGGCCGCGCCCAATGTGCTGGCCATGGTCATGACCGTGCTGGTGGGCGTTGCCGAGACTTATTACGTGGGCCGCCTGGGCACCACGCCGTTGGCAGCCATGGCCCTGGTGTTTCCATTTGCCATGCTCACCCAAATGATGTCTGCTGGGGCCATGGGCGGGGGCGTGTCGGCGGCCATCAGCCGAGCCCTGGGTGCTGCAGACCTGCAGCGCGCAGACAAGCTGGTGCAACACGCCTTACTCATTGGCCTGGGCGCAGGTCTGATCTACAGCGCCCTCTTCTTGCTGTGGGGCCCCGACCTGTACGCGCTGCTGGGCGGGCGTGGTGCGGTGCAGCAGCAGGCGGTGCAATACAGCCAAGTGCTCTTTGCCGGGGCCGTGTTGGTGTGGCTGATCAACACGCTGGCTTCCATCGTGCGGGGCACGGGCAACATGCGCGCGCCCTCTTTGGCGCTGGTGGCCACAGCGGTCTTGCAGATCGCGCTGAGCGGTGTGCTGTCCCTGGGGGCCGGACCCGTTCCCGCCCTGGGCATGGTGGGGGTGGCCTTGGGGCACATCCTGGCCACCGCGGTGGGCGTGCTGTATTTCCTGTGGTATCTGCTTCGCAGCCAAGGGCGTCTGACGCTGCACCTGAAAGGCTTTGTCCTGCAGCGCCACTTGTTGGCGGACATCCTTCGGGTCGGCGCCGTGGCCTGCTTGTCACCCGTGCAATCGGTGCTGGCCATTTTGATTTTTACCGGCCTGCTGGCGCAACTGGGCACCGAAGCGCTGGCCGGTTACGGCATTGGACAGCGGCTCGAGTTTTTGCTGATTCCCATCGCCTTTGGCATCGGCGTGGCCGCCGTGCCCATGGTGGGCATGGCCATGGGCGCAGGCCAGGTGGCACGGGCGCGGCGGGCGGCTTGGGTGGCCGCGGGCGTATCGGCGTTCAACTTGGGGTTGATCGGCGCGGTGGTCACGCTGGCACCCGATGTGTGGGCGCGTCTGTTCTCACAAGACGAGGCGGTGCTGGCTTATGCAAGGCAATACCTGGTGACGGCCGGGCCTGCATTCCCTTTCTTTGGCTTGGGCCTGACGCTGTACTTTGCATCGCAAGGCGCAGGCCAGGTCATTGGGCCGGTGCTGGCGGGCACGGTGCGGCTGGTGTTGGTGGCGGGCGCGGGCTGGTGGTTGGCGCAACACCAAGGTACAGCGGACAACTTTTATGCGCTGGTGGCGTGGGCCATGGTGCTTTATGGACTTGTCACCGCTGCGGCTGTGGCCTTCACGCCCTGGACTGCATCGGTCAAGCGCAGCGGGTGAACCAAGACGGGAACCGCCAGCCCGTCACCCACCGAGGGCGAAAAAAACTCAGGCGTCTAAAAAAGAGCTGATGCCGCGGCGTCGGGAGACTTGACCCAGTCGGTCATACAGGTCGACGGTGGCGGCCGACTCGCCTTGCAGGGCTTGCAAAGCGCCCTTGACGGCTTGCAACTGGCGTTGCAGCAGCTGAATGTTGCGCAAGTGGTCTTGTTTGCACTGCTGCAGGTCTGCCTGCAGGTTCTGCCACAAGACAGGCACGGGGTCTTGGCCTGCCACCCATTGGGCAACTTGGGACAGCCGCTCCAAAATGGTGATTCTCTCTTCCTGCAAAGCCTCAAAGCTCGCCATATCGCGGGATTTCAACACCTCAAACTCCAGCGCCAGCAATTCGGCCAGGCGCGCTGCATCCACTGGCGCATGGTCGAGCCAGGCATCCATCGTGCCCTGATGTGGGTCCAGCGCAGGCATGGTGGGGCTGAGGCTCATGTCAAAGTCATTCCTTGATCATTTTTTCAATGGCCAAGAAATTTTCGGCAATGCGGCGCGTATCGATGGGGTATTGACCCTGTTGGATGGCCACTTTGATGGCCTCCACCTTGGCGCGGTCGAATTCTGGCTCTTGCATGGCTTTTTGCGCAACAGCGCTCAGTTTGACTTCATCGGTCTGGGGCGCCGGCGCTTTGGTCAGGCCTTCTGATGCAACAGCCGAGTCGCGCTCTTGGGCCTTCGCAGACACCTGCCGATTGGACGTGTCCATTTGGGCCGCCCGGCGAAAACTAGAGATGGGATCAGTCATGATGGTTCTCTTTTCTGGTCTCTTTATGGTGAGCAGAAACCTCGCTCGTAATCAGTATCGGTTGCTCATTCTAGAACTTGAGCCCCAAACGCGTTTATTTTCTTGCATTTCATCATCTGACATTTCAAAGGCCTTGGACCTGGTTGGGCCCTTTGACCAGACCCGTCAGCATGCGCCCGGAATCGCGGTTTTTGAGCTTGATTTGCTCGCCATAGCGGCCATCTTGCTGCGCCTCTACCCGGGCCGAGATCTGGAAACCCTGAGCTTGCCCGATCGACATCAGCACCATTTGGCCTCTTTTGACGAGCAAAGTGGGGCGAATGTCTTGACTT
>JBIKRC010000099.1:0-6934 GCA_044349375.1 Limnohabitans sp. | reverse complement strand
ACGCACCGCCATGCGCACGGTGCGCACGGTCACCACCACTGATCAACCCCGGGCCCGTTGCCCTGGTTCTGCCAAGAGCCTCAGTTGATCGGCTCGGGCGCCGCTTCGTCCAGCACGTCGGTGGCAAAGCAGTCGCGCACCGAAAACAGCATGGAGCTGAAGAACATGGCCGCCACCATCAGGGCCATGGGCATGAAGGTGGCCATCATGAGCTGGGGGTTGCCCAGCAGGCTGGTGATCAACAAGGCCAGCACGCCCGAGGCCAAAAAAATCACGGCCCAGGCCACCACGTAAACCCCAAATGCCTTGAGGTTGCGCCAGCAGGCCATGAAACTGAAAAACAGGCTTTTGACCGCAGGCATGCCGTACCAATACACCAGGGCTGGCGCATGCCAGAACATCATTGAAAGCGGCACGTAAAACAGCATCGACACCCACAAGGCGGTCTGAAACGATTCGGCCGTGACCACTTCGGGTGTCATGGGTGCGCCGCCAAAGTAGACCTTGGCAAAGGTGCCCCCATCGACCACAGTCGACACGCCCATCACCAGCAAGAAAATGAGCGCGTACAGCCCGCCCAGCTGGAGCATGTTTTTGCGGTGCGGCCCCGCTTTGAACGCCACAAACAGCACGCTGGGCATGGGAAATTTGCCATCTGATGCCACTTGTGTGGCCGCCATCATGCCCAGTGTGAGCGAGGGCAACACCACCAAGGCCAACGCGCCGCCGATGAACGGCACCACCGAGACCAGCGACACGGTGATCATGAAGATGAAAAATAGCCCCGACATGGCCAGCGGCTGACGCCAGAAGGTGCGCATGCCTTGTCGGGCCCATTTCATGCCAGCGCTGGCGGGAACAATTTGCAGGTTCATGGTGTCACAAGAGCTCGGAAGTGCAGACAGGGTGATGGACGCGGCCCAGCAGCACGCGTTCGAAATGGGTCGGGTCGTGCGGCGTGAGCATGGCGGCTTCGCGGGGCAGATGGTAGTCCCACAGGCGCGAAATCCAAAAACGCAAAGCCCCCGCACGCAAAAGGGCTGGCAACAATGTGCGCTCGGCCGCGCTCAAAGGGCGCGCGCGGTTGTAGGCCTGCACCAAGGCCCGGGCGCGTTCGGCGTCGTGTTTCCCGCTGGGCAAGTCGGTGCACCAGTCGTTCAGGCACACCGCCAAGTCAAACAGCCAGGTGTCCACGCCCGCAAAATAAAAGTCAAAAAACCCCGTCAGCTGTTCGCCTTCGAACATGACGTTGTCACGGAACAGGTCGGCATGCACGGGGCCCCGGGGCAGGGCGGCATAAGCGGCGCCCTGAGCGATGTGGTTTTGGTAAGCCAGCTCGCTGCGCAACAGGCCTGCCTGGGTTGCGTCCAAATAGGGCAGCACCACCGGCACGGTCTCGTTCCACCAAGGCAGACCGCGCAAATTGGGCTGGCTGCGGTGGTAGTCGGCACCGGCCAGGTGCATGCGCGCCAGCATGTCGCCCACGGCGGCGCAATGCACGGCTTGGGGCTGCAGTTGGCTTTGTCCGGCCAGTTTGTTCACCACGGCAGCCGGTTTGCCGTTCACGGTGTGCAGCACATCGCCGTCGCGGTTGGCGGCCGGGTCGGGCACCGGGATGCCCCGCTCGGCCAGGTGCTTCATCAAGAACAGATAAAAGGGCAGTTGCTCGTGCGTCAGACGCTCGAACAAGGTCAGCACGTACTCGCCCTGATCGGTTGACGCAAAGTAGTTGGTGTTCTCAATGCCGCCCTTGATGCCGCGCAAAGCGGTCAGCTGGCCCAGATTCAGGGCTTGCATCAGGTCGTTGGCCTGGGTTTCGGTGACTTCGGTGTAGACCGCCATGGTTGCAATCGGTGGCCTGAAGTGAGGCCTGTAATGGGACAAAGGGGAGATTGTAGGCGGGGGCGATGGGCGGATTGCACAGTCCGCACACAGTCCGCAAGGAAGCCGTTGGTCAGCAACAGGCCTGTATGGGCGTCATGTCTGCGTTGAGAGTGCCAGTCCCTTGCGCCATTCTTCCAGCATCGTCGCCCCGACTTTCTTGAATGCGGTGTGTTGCGCCATGTGCTGCCGGGCTTCTTCGCTGGCCAGTTGCATGCCTTGAGCCACTTGGGCCAGCAGGGTTTGGGCGTGCGCTGGCGTCATGTGGCAATGGGTGCGCGCAAAGCTGATCAGGGTTTTGGCGCTGGGCCAGCGTTTGGTGCCGCCCAAGGTCAGGGCCAGGATGTCGGCAGGTTTGTAGGCGGTGGTGGTCACCAAATCGTAAATCGGGGCCAGCCGGACTGCGCTTTCGGCGTTGTCGTAAAGCACACCAAAATTCTTCAAATGGGCATCGCCATTTTTCAGGGCGCAAGACAAGGCCAGTGCTTTGAAAAAGCTTTCCAGAGCCGGACGCACGTTTTGGGATGAAACAAAGTCTTGGATACGCCGGGTGATGTTTTCGTAAGAGCCGTCGTATTTCTGGAGGGCGGTTTTGCCGTTGAGCACGCAAAAATCCTCAAAACCCAGGTAGCCGGAGTCGGTCAGGTCAAAGCGCTTGACCACCAAAAATTGTCCGCCTTGCGAGAGTTCGAACTCGGGCACTTTCAGCCCTGCATGCAGGGCCGCTCGCATGCTGAAATACTCGTTTTCTGCCAAGCGAGGGTGTTCGGGTGTCCAGGCCTTGACGATGTGTGTGGCGCCCCGATGGGTCACTCGGCCGAGGTCTGCGCTGCGCACCAGCACTTTGGGCATGGCCCCAGAAATGCCGGAATGCACGGCGTAACGGCTGAGCAGGCTTTCAAACAAGCCTTCTGCCCCATCGTGGGCCAGCAGGTCCTTCAGGTTTTCGCTGGGCACATCGAAAGCGCTGTCACCCGGCAGGACAAAACGCAGGCGGCCAATTTGGGATCGGCCAACGATTTTGAGCAAAGACAAGGCATCGAAGCGGGGGATGACTTTGCGGAACTCCAAGCGCAGGCGCTCTGCCAGTGCGCCTTCGGGCAGGTTCATGTCAAAGATGGGGTGCAGGGATTTGTTGGCCGATGCGTAGTGTTCGCGCACCACGGGCATGCTGAGCGACACGGCCATTTCTGCCGGGCAGGCGGCTTCATAAACAAAGTGGCATTTGTCCGGTTCGGACTCGGGCTTGAAGACACTGCCCACTTTTTGAGAGGCCACATGAACGTCAAGCATTGCTTTGCTCTTTCATGAGTTGTTGCAAGGTGGGGCGGCGGGCTTTTTCTTGGGCCACCAGCTCCAGGCCCAGTGCGGCGCAAACAGAAAGCACTTTGCGGATGCCGATTTCAGACACGGTGCCGTTTTCGATGCCCGACACGGTGGCGCGGCTCATGCCCAAAGAAGCCGCGAGGCTGGCCTGGGTGATTTTTTTGCGTTTGCGCGTGTGAGCGATGGTTTGGCCGATGTCTTGGAGCGTCATTTTTGCATCCTTTGCAGTGCATTGGTAGTTTAAATCATTTTTTGCATTGTATAAAGTGCAAAAATTGGCGTGGCATTTAGGCGCCCCTTTTTTGATCAATGACCCGCAAAGGGCCGACTGCGCTGGGCCGATGTGGCAAAGCGAAGCGCCTCTGAGGCCCAGCGCAGTCGGCCCTTTGCGGGTCTGCATTGGTCTGAGGCGGTGGTGTGTGGGGTATGCGCCGAGGTTGGGGGGATCGGTGGCTGGGCCTGTGCCAGGGTTCAGAGGCGCTTCGCTTTGCCGCATCACCCTGACACAGGCCCAGCCCCCAATCCTTCTTGGTCACTTGGGTGTCAACCCGGTACACAATCGAGGGATGAGCGACAACACCCCCAACACATCCCAACCGACCCTCTTGCTGGTCGACGGCTCCAGCTACCTGTACCGCGCCTTCCACGCCATGCCCGACTTGCGGGCCGTGCCGGGCGACCCGACGAGCGCTGCCACCGGCGCCATTCGCGGCATGATCAACATGATGGAGCGGCTGCGCAAGGATGTGCCGGCTGTGTATGCCGTGTGCGTGTTCGACGCCAAAGGCCCCACTTTTCGCGACGAGCTGTACCCTGAGTACAAGGCCAACCGCAGCCCCATGCCCGATGATTTGCGCGCACAGATCGAGCCGATCCACGAGCTGGTGCGCCTGATGGGTTGGACCGTACTGGATGTGCCGGGTGTGGAAGCCGACGACGTGATCGCCACCTTGGCGCATGTGGCCGCGCAACAGGGCATCACCGTGACGGTGTCGAGTGGCGACAAAGATTTGAGCCAGTTGGTCAACGAACACATCACCATCATCGACACCATGAACGGCAAGGTGCGCGATGTGGCGGGCGTGACGGCCGAGTTTGGCGTGCCGCCGTTGCTCATGATCGACTACCAAACCCTGGTGGGCGACACGGTGGACAACGTGCCCGGTGTGGCCAAAGTCGGCCCCAAGACGGCCGCCAAGTGGCTGATGGAATACGGCTCGCTCGACAAGTTGATGGAAAACGCCCACGACATCAAGGGTGTGGCGGGCGAGAACCTGCGACAAGCGGTGGACTGGCTGCCCAAGGGCCGGGCGCTCGTGACCATGAAAACCGATTGCGACCTGAACGCTTGGGTGCCCGACTTGCCGTCATTGGCCAGTCTGCACCTGCACGAGCCCGACAAAGAGAAATTGCTGAACTTTTACCAAACCTATGGCTTCAAGGGTTTGGTGCAGTCGCTGGGTGGGGTTGTGCCTGCGCCTGTGGCCAAAGCCAAAACGGCCAAACCCAAAGACACGGGCATGGGCGATTTGTTTGGCTCGGCTCAAGAAGAAGCGCCTGAGGCCTTGCCCGAGTTGAACAGCGCCGCCAGCGCGGTGCAGGGTGATTTGAAATACGACACGGTGCTCGACTGGGCGCTGTTTGACACTTGGCTGGCCCGCATCGAGCAAGCGCCGCTCACGGCCATCGACACCGAAACCACTTCGCTTGATGCCATGCGCGCCGAGATTGTGGGCATTTCACTGAGCGTCAGGCCCGGCGAGGCGGCCTACATTCCGCTGGCCCACAACGGCCCTGGTGCGCCCGAGCAGTTGCCGCTGGCCGATGTGCTGGCCAAGCTCAAGCCTTGGCTCGAAAACCCGGCCCGCCACAAACTGGGCCAGAACATCAAATACGACCGCCATGTGCTGGCCAACCATGGCATCGAGGTGCAGGGCTACGCGCACGACACCATGCTGGCCAGTTATGTGCTCGAAGTGCACAAGCCGCACGGCCTCAGTAGCCTCGCCGAGCGGCATGTGGGCCGCCGTGGCGTGACCTACGAAGATCTGTGCGGCAAGGGCGCGCACCAGATCCCGTTTGCGCAGGTGGACGTGGACAAGGCGGCGCACTATTCGTGCGAAGACTCGGACCAGTGCCTGGACGTGCACTTGGCCCTGTGGCCGCAGATCGAGGCGCATGCCGGTCTGAAGTACGTTTACGACCTGGAAATCGCCACCAGCGAAGCGCTGTACCGCATCGAGCGCAACGGTGTGCTGATCGACGCGCCCACGCTGGCGGCGCAAAGCCAGGCGCTGGGCGAGCGCATTGTGCAGCTCGAAACCGAAGCCTACGAGATTGCGGGTCAGCCCTTCAACCTGGCCAGCCCCAAGCAGTTGGGCGAGATCTTTTTTGACAAGCTGGGCCTGCCCGTCATCAAGAAAACCGCGACGGGCGCGCGCAGTACCGACGAAGAGGTGCTGGAGAAACTGGCCGAAGACTACCCGCTGCCCGCCCGCATCCTGGAGCACCGCAGCCTGAGCAAGTTGAAGGGCACCTACACCGACAAGCTGGCGCAGCTGGCCTTGCCGCGCACGGGCCGCGTGCACACGCACTACGCGCAGGCCGTGGCTGTCACAGGTCGTTTGTCGAGCAACGAGCCGAATCTGCAAAACATCCCGGTGCGCACCGCCGAAGGGCGCAAAGTGCGCGAGGCCTTTGTGGCCCCTGCGGGCTGCGTGATTGCGAGTGCCGACTACAGTCAAATCGAGCTGCGCATCATGGCGCACCTGAGCGATGACCCGGCTTTGCTCAAAGCCTTTCACGACGGCCTGGACGTGCACAAGGCCACAGCGGCGGAGGTGTTTGGCATGACGCCCGACACCGTGAGCAGCGAACAGCGGCGCTACGCCAAAACCATCAACTTCGGTTTGATTTACGGCATGAGCGCGTTTGGTTTGGCCAAGGCGCTCTCCATCGACAACACCGCCGCCAAAAACTACATCACCCGTTACTTTGAGCGCTTTGCCGGGGTCAAACACTACATGGACGCCACCCGCGAGCAGGCCAAGGCGCTGGGTTATGTCGAAACCGTGTTTGGCCGCCGCTTGGTGCTGCCCGAGATCAACAGCCCCAACGGCCCACGCCGCGCCGGAGCCGAGCGTGCCGCCATCAACGCGCCCATGCAGGGCACGGCGGCCGACCTGATCAAGCTGAGCATGGTCGCGGTGCAAAAGGCGCTCGACGAACAAGGCAAGGCCACCAAAGTCATCATGCAGGTGCATGACGAACTGGTGTTCGAGGTGCCTGAGGCCGAGGTGGAGTGGGTGCGCACCGAAGTGCCGCGCCTTATGGCGGGCGTGGCCGATTTGAAGGTGCCGCTCTTGGCCGAAGTGGGCTTTGGCCCAAATTGGGAACAGGCGCACTGAACCCCTTTCTGGGGCACGGGTCTCATGTCGGACCTGAAGGCGCCGACCTACAAAGGCCGCATTTTAGTAGGTCGGTGCCTTTATGGCCCGACATTTTTTGAAAGGGTCGCTTGCCACGGCGCGTGCTTGTGCATGATGGCCTGGAACAGATCTGATGCTTCAAATTGGGTCAGCCAAGACGCCAATGCAGGCCACGGCTGCGCTGCAAACCAGGTCGGATCGGTGTGGGCGAATTGCCGCACAAAGGGGGCCACGGCCGCATCGGCCATGCCGAAGTGCTTGCCAGCCAATTCAGGCTGTGCGCGAAGCCGCGCATCCAG
>JBIKRC010000098.1:0-6997 GCA_044349375.1 Limnohabitans sp. | reverse complement strand
GGCACGCAGGCTTGTGGCCCGCATGCGCTGAACTCAGCGCCCTGACCAGCAGGGCACCCGAGATTTAGATCTTGCCGACCAGGTCGATGGAAGGAGCCAAAGTCTTGGCGCCTTCTTTCCACTTGGCTGGGCACACTTGGCCGGGGTTGGCGGCGGTGTACTGAGCGGCCTTGAGCTTGCGCAGGGTCTCAGACACGTCGCGGGCGATCTCGTTGGAGTGCACTTCGGCGGTCTTGATCATGCCTTCGGGGTTGATGATGAAGGTGCCGCGCAATGCCAGGCCTTCTTCTTCAATGTGCACGCCAAAAGCGCGTGTCAGGGTGTGTGTGGGGTCGCCGACCAAGGGGAACTTGGCCTTGCCCACGGCAGGCGATGTCTCGTGCCACACTTTGTGCGAGAAATGGGTGTCGGTGGTCACGATGTAGACCTCGGCACCGGCTTTCTGGAATTCGGCGTAGTTGTCAGCCGCGTCTTCGATTTCTGTGGGGCAGTTGAAGGTGAAGGCTGCGGGCATGAAAATCAGCACCGACCACTCACCCTTGAGGGTTTCGTTGGACACTTGCACGAACTTGCCGTTGTGGAAAGCTTGGGTTTTGAAGGGCTGGACTTGGGTATTGATCAAAGAGGACATGGTCATTTCCTTGGGGTGGTTTAAAAAAACTATCGAATGAGAAAACTCATTGGTCGCAATCATAATGCAACCTAGGGTTTCTACTCATGAGTAGTTCCTATCGACCTCATAGGAAAAAACTTTTGACTCAAGTCTTTCGATTGATTTTTCCATTCCCCTGTGCCAAGCCTATGGCCAAAACCAGCCAAGCCAATATCCAGGCCGCACCGCCCCAAGGCACCATCGCGCGCAAGGCATCCCAGCCCAACACATGCCGCGCATACAGGTTGAAACTGAACAAGAGCAAGCCCAGCACCATGAGCCAGCCCGCTGCCTGCAACCAGCGCGATGCGCCACAGACCCGCAACGCCAGCCCCGTGAACAACAACCCTAGGGAATGAAATTGCTGCTGACTCAAAGCGGTTTGCACCGCCGTAGGTACACCCGCTGAAAACACTGGCAAATGCGCGAAGGCGGCGCTGAACACCACGCTGGTGCAGGCACTGATCGCCCCCAGCGCCAGAAACCAACGGGCAGAGTGGGGCCAGACTTCATCAGCGGAATCAAAGGTATTTGCAGAAGACAGGCTGGACATGGTGCGGCTGGTCGAAAGGTGAAAAAAGGGACTCGCGCATTGGAGCACGACTTTGTGCGTCAGATTTGATTTTCATCAGACACTGGCCGCGCGCCTGGGTGCACAGTGAAGCGTCAATACCAACCCAAGGAAGCACCATGAAACTGCTGATCGATTTGTTTTCCACCGACTACGGCCTGATGAGTTTGGCCGTGATCGTGGTCATGCTGCTGATGGGCGCTTTTTTCTTGCGCATGTTTTTGCACAAGATGAACCACAACGAATGACCGCTCACACCAGCCGCCGGCGGTAACCCCCTGCCCGCCCGCCGGGCGACAGCCCCACTTGCCCAAAGGGGTTGTCGCGGGCCCGGCCGGTGCTTGCGCCGCACAGCAGGTCGCAGCGCCACAGGCGTTAAAACAGACGGGTTGCCCATGGGCCCTACTTGCCAAAGGGCATAATTGACGTTGACGTAACGTCAACCACATTCAGGAGTAACACATGGACATTCAAGGCAAGGTTTTCATCGTCACCGGCGGCGCATCGGGCCTGGGCGAAGGCACGGCGCGCATGCTGGCGGCCAACGGCGGCAAGGTGGTGATTGCCGACATGCAGGCTGAAAAAGGTGAAGCGATTGCCAAGGAATTGGGTGGCGCTTTCGTCAAATGCGACGTGAGCAACGAAGCCGACGGCCAAGCCGTTGTGGCCCAGGCCGTGTCCATGGGCAAGCTCATGGGCCTTATCAACTGCGCAGGCATTGCCCCCGCAGAAAAAACCGTCGGCAAGAACGGCGCGCACAACCTGGCCGTCTACACCAAGACCATCATGGTCAACTTGGTGGGCACCTTCAACATGATCCGTCTGGCCTCTGAAGCCATGTGCAAAAACGAGCCTGAAGCCACCGGCGAGCGCGGCGTGCTGATCAGCACCGCCAGCGTGGCCGCTTACGACGGCCAAATTGGCCAGGCAGCCTATGCCGCATCCAAAGGTGGCATCGTCGGCATGACCTTGCCCATTGCCCGCGACCTCTCGCGCAACGGCATCCGCAACATGACGATTGCCCCCGGCATTTTTGGCACCCCCATGCTGTTTGGCATGCCGCAAGAAGTGCAAGACGCGCTGGCAGCCGGCGTGCCTTTCCCCAGCCGCTTGGGCACCCCGCAAGACTACGCCAAGCTGGCCAAACACATCATCGAAAACGACATGCTCAACGGCGAAGTGATCCGGCTGGATGGCGCGATTCGTTTGGCACCGAAGTGATGACCCAGCAGGCCCGATGACTCAAGCCGCCATGCCCATCCAACTCAAGGCGAACCAAGCTGCCATGTATGCGCTCGTGAAAGTCAGCACCACGGGCATGGCCGCCTGACCTGCCACCCGCTCAGCAAGGATGCCCGCCACTGGGATGAATTGCTGAGCGTGAACGGCCAAAAAATGCGCGGGGCGCAAATCTTGCCAAGTGTGCCAACCCACCACCGGCCAACCCACGCCAGCAGGCGGTTGCCTCCCACCCAACATGAAGCCGCTCACGGTGGACAACACAAAGGTCAGGGCCAAGCCCAAAAGTACCGCCAAGAGGGTGGGTGTGAGCACCGCTGTCCCCAAAGCCTTCCAAATGACCCACGCCAGCCAAGCTTGCGAAGCCACCAAGCCCACCGCGGCAACAGCCATCAGGCCAAACAAAATGGCCCGCACAGGGTCGGTGGTGTTGTAGTGAGAGCCCTCACCGAGCGACGCTTGATAAGTGATGTACACCACCTCAAACAACGAGGTGACGATGATCAAAGCAGCGATCCACTGAAAGCTTTGGTCGTGGCCTACCTCACCGGGCACCAGCGTGGTCAACCACACGGTGGTCAAGGCAAACAGCGCCGTGCCCGCCATGAACTTCATGGGCTTGGCCCAGATGCCCACCTCGCGCAGTGTGCGCACATCGACCCAAGACAAGGCAAAGGTGGGCAGCAGAACCAAGGCCATCAACACACCGTATCCACAGAGTATTTTTGTGCTGTGCTCAGCCCCGACCCAATCAGTAAGGAGCCGCCCAGGCTTTCAGCAAACGGTAAAGATGACATGTTGACCCCCCTCAATATTGACACCGTCTGCTATTGTCATTGATTGATATTTCGATCGAACACGCTGATTTTGTGATCCACCCGGACATGGGTTTTGCCACCCGACCCACACCCGCATTTTTCAGAATGGCCCGGCAGTCCGACGAGCGCGAGGCCCAACGGCTTTTGCCACAATTGAAGGCGGCGCTGCAAAGCTCACACAAGTTCTGAACAAAAACCAAATTTGGACTATATTCAGGCCCAGTCCAATCACCGGTTGAAACCATGAGCCTGTCATCGCAAATCAAGCCGATCTCTTACCTCAAGAGCCATGCCGCAGAGATTGTGAAAGACTTCGCCACCAACCCGGAGCCCCTCATCATCACCCAAAACGGCGAAGCCAAGATGGTGGTCATGGACATAGCTGAGTATGAAAGGCAGCAAGAAACTTTTGCGCTGCTCAAGTTGGTGTCCATGGGCAAGAAAGAATCGGCGCAGGGGCGCGTCACCGATGTGGACGCCTTTTTTGATGAGATGGATCAACAGCCATGAAACGGCGCATCCAAATTCTGGATGCCGCCAAGCCAGACTTTCGGGACATTCAGCGCTACGTCAACACACGCTTTGGCGCAACCGTCTGGCAAGAGGTCAATCAAGAATTCAAAAACACCCTGCGTGACATCGGAGAACACCCCGAAAGTGGCACACCACTCGAGGAACTTCGGGCCCTGGGTTTGCCTCATTTCAGACAACGACTGGTTCGCCAAACCCGTGTGATTTATGAGTTTGACGATCAGAGCGTGCTGGTTCACATGTTCATCCATACCCGGCGTCATTTCAGAACCCATTTGCAGCAGCGTGTTTTAAGGGCTTGAAGCAATACGGTAAAAATCAAACCCGTCCGAAAACGCCCACCCATCCAAAAAGGCTTATGACCTCCAACCTTGCAGCTTTCCGTCTTACGCTGGTATTGACCAGTGCGTCTCTCTTGAATGCTTGTGCGACCTGGCCAGCATTTCAAGTACCCGCCAACGCCTTGCGCTACAGCGTGCCCGATCAGGCCACGCAACCCGAAGCGGCCAGCGGCAACAACACAAAACCCGGCTGGGACTTCACGCGCCAAGCCGTGGCTGCGGCCAATCCCTTGGCCACCGATGCAGGTCACCAGGTGCTTCGCGCAGGCGGCTCGGCACTCGATGCCGCCATTGCAGTGCAGATGGTGCTGGGCCTGGTGGAGCCGCAGTCGAGCGGCATTGGCGGCGGTGCATTTTTGCTGCACTTTGATGGCCAAAAAGTCACGGCGCACGACGGGCGCGAGACCGCCCCCGCTGGCGCCCGCGGCGACATGTTTCTAGAGCAAGGCCAACCTCTGCCATTCGCGGATGCCGTGCAAAGCGGCCATTCGGTGGGCGTGCCCGGCGTGGTGCGCATGCTGGAGATGGCGCACCGCCAGCACGGCCGCCTGCCTTGGGCGCAGTTGCTGGCGCCCGCCATCACGCTGGCCGAGCAAGGCTTTCGGATCAGCCCCCGTTTGCACGCCTTGCTGCAAGCCGATGCGCTGCTCAAACAAGACCCGCTGGCGCTGCGCTTTTTCTACCAAGCCGATGGCCAAGCATGGCCCGTGGGCCATGTGCTGCGCAACCCCGAATACGGCCATGTGTTGCGACGCATTGCCGAGGGTGGCAGCCGCGCCCTGCACGAAGGGCCGGTGGCGGCTGCCATGGTGGCACGCACCGCACAAGCGCCGCGCCCCGGCACCCTGAGCCTGCAAGACCTGGCCAACTACCAGCCCCGCATGCGCGATGCCCTGTGTTTTGACCACACCGCCGCATCAAGGGCCTATTGGATATGCGGCTTCCCGCCACCGTCTTCGGGCCAAATCGCCATCGGACAGATTTTGGGCATGCTGAGCCACACCGCAGCACAAGGCCCCGAGCTGGCAAGTGGACAGCCCTCTCCTGACTGGCTGCACCGCTACACCGAAGCCTCGCGCCTGGCTTTTGCCGACCGTGCGCAGTTTGTGGCTGACCCGGATTTTGTGAGCGCGCCCGCAGGCGACTGGCGCAGCCTAATGGCACCCGGCTACCTGCGCGAACGCAGCCAGCTGATCGGTGCCCCGGCCATGAAAGCGGCCCCAGCGGGCCAGCCCGGAGGCAAAACCACCAGTTTTGCCCCCATGCCCACACAAACCGAGTACGGCACCAGCCACATCAGCGTGGTCGATGCACAAGGCCGCGCCGTGGCCATGACCACGACCATCGAAGCCGCCTTCGGCTCACGCCGCATGGTCACCACCGACCCGTCTCGCCCCGGCGGCTTTTTGCTCAACAACGAGTTGACCGATTTCAGCCTCACGCCTGCCGACGCGCAGGGCCGCCCCATCGCCAACCGGGTCGAGCCCGGCAAACGCCCGCGCTCGTCCATGTCGCCCACGCTGGTGTTTGACAAGGCCACAGGCCAGTTGCTCATGAGCGGCGGCAGCCCCGGGGGCGCCGCCATCATCCACTACACCGCCAAGCTGCTCACGGGCACGCTGCACTGGGGACTGAACGCGCAGCAAGCGATTGACCTGCCCAACTTCGGCTCGCTCGGTGGCCCCACTTTGCTGGAAGCCCAGCGATTTGACCGCAGCACCGTGGACGCCCTGAAAGCGCGCGGCCACGAGGTGCTCGAAATGGAAATGACCAGCGGCCTGCAGGCGATAGAGCGCACACCCAGAGGCTGGTTTGGCGGCGCCGATCCCAGGCGTGAGGGCGTGGTGCAGGGCGACTGAGTCTCAGTCGCGAAAGCGACCACGCCCGGGCAGCGGCTCAGGTTTGCCCTCTTGCCAGTTCACGCGGCTTCAATTGCAATGCTTACACCCATTCCAACAGGAGACCTTTGTGAACACCCTAGGCACCAGCCGTCGCACTTTTGTTCAAGCATCCGCAGCCGCCGCGGCCGCGGTGGCCTTCCCCAGCTTAGCCCAAGCCCAGGCCTTTCCGGCCAAGCCCATCAAACTGATTTGCCCTTGGCCTGCAGGCGGATCGACGGATGCTGTGATGCGCGCTTTGGCCGAGAGCGCCACCAAGGCGCTGGGCGTTCAAGTGATCATCGAAAACAAACCCGGCGCCAGCGGCATGCTCGGCCCCAACGAGCTGGTGCGTGCCCAACCCGACGGCTATACGCTTTCGCAAATCACCATCGGCGTCGCGCGTTTGCCCCACATGATGAAGATGCAGTTCGACCCGCTCAAAGATTTCACCTACATCGCCTGCCTGACCGGCTACACCTTTGGTGTGGTGGTACGGGCCGACTCGCCCATCAAGTCGATTGCCGACCTGGTGGCTTTTGCCAAAGCCAACCCGGGCAAGTTCACCTATGGGTCGACGGGCAATGGCACCACGCCACACCTGGCCTTTGCCGAATTCGCCAGCAAAGCCAAGATCGACGTCACCCATGTGCCCTTTAAAGGCAGCGCCGATGGTGTGCAAGCGGTGTTGGGCGGCCATGTCATGTCGCACAGCGACGCCACCGGCTGGGCCCCACAGGTCGAGGCGGGCACCATGCGCCTGCTGGCCACCTACGGCAGCAAACGCACCAAGCGCTGGCCCAACATCCCCACGCTCAACGAACTCGGTTTCGACACCGTGTCCGATTCGCCCTTCGGCATTGGCGGCCCCAAAGGCATGGACCCGGCCGTGGTCAAACGCCTGCACGACGCCTTCAGAAGCACGCTGCAAGACCCCGCCGTGATGGCCAGCTTCGACAAATACGACC
>JBIKRC010000097.1:0-6999 GCA_044349375.1 Limnohabitans sp. | reverse complement strand
CCGACATGCGCGTTTGCTGCGCGTCCAGGCCGGTCTTGGCAATCCACATTGAGGCATCCATGGGGCTCTCCTGTCAGGTGTTAAGCGGCTTTCATCATGGAAGCGCCGGACTCGTCGAGTCCTTTCATTTCCTTGATGATGCGAATCTGGGTTTCAAAACTGCGTGAGTGGTCGATCAAACGTGTCATGGCTTCAATGGCACTCACGTTGCTTCCCTCCAGGGCTTGCGGAATCACTTTGGGCAGTTGATCTGTCAATGCAATGTCTGTGCCATCTGGTTTTTCCGACACCTTGAACAAACCGTCGGCACGTCGGCCCAGGCTGACGCCCGTGACATCACGCAAGCGCAAGCGATCGATCAACACGTCGGCGACCGGTCCAACCTGGGCCGGGTCTCGGGCATAAATGGTGCCGTCCGGGTTGATGTTGACCATCAGGCCTGGTGGGATGGTGATGGGGCCGCCTTCGCCCAGCACCAAGTGGCCCGAGCCGTTTTCCAGCTGCCCCTGAATGTTCACTTTCAGATCACCCCGGCGCGTGAAAGCCCGGTCGCCATTGGTCGCCTGTACCGTCAGCACAGCGGTGCCTGCCATGGCCACGTCCATCGGGCGGCCAGTGGCCATGACGGGTCCGGGAGTCATGCGAATCAGGTCCCGCGAAATGGTTTGAGCTTGGAAGCGGGTGTCAAAACCCGCGCCCTCGACTTTCACCGATTGCAAGGCCACGTCGAAGCTGCTTTTGAAGCCCACCGTGGACACGTTGGCCAGGTCGTTGACCAGCACCTGGCGTGCCGTGGACTGCTCTTTGATGGTGGCGTTCGAGGTGAAGACAAGGCGGTCCATGGTGCGGTTCTCTGGGGTTCAGTCGTGGTCAGTTCAGGGCATCACGCACGGATGTTGATGATCGCGCTGGTCATGGTGGAGCTGGTTTCAATCGCTTTGGCGTTGGCCTGGAAGTTACGCTGTGCGGTGATCAGGTCCACCAGCTCTTGCGTCAAGTCCACGTTGGCACGCTCGGTGGCACCCGCGCGGATCGAACCGAAACCTGCAGAACCGGCTTCGCCGACTTTGGCTATACCTGAGGTTGCCGAGGCCAGGTAACTGGCATCACCCACCTGACGCAGGCCAGACGGGCTGGAGAAGTTGGCCAGCACGATCTTGCCCAGTGAATTTTGCGAGCCGTTGGAGTAAGTCGCATTGACCAGACCGTCCACGCCAATGTTCAGACCCATCAATTCGCCTTCTGGCGCGCCATCCTGTGACTGAGACAACACCGCGAACGCGCTGGAGTATTGGGTGGACTTGGTGAAGTCGATGGACATGGTCAGGGCACCCTTGCCGCCCGCCAAGAACGCGGTTTCGAAGGGCATGCCGGTCAGTGGTGAAACAGGTTTACCGGTCAGATCGAAACTCAACTCGCCGCGATCCAAGTACACAGGCCACCATTCGGTGTTACCGGTCAGGCCGTCGGCATCTTCTGTTTGAATGTTGTTCTTGACGTATTGCAAGGCACCGTTTTCTGTGAATTGCGCCAGCTGCTTCCAATCTGTGGTGGCGCCAAACTTCATTTCTGTGTTGGCCAAACCCCAGTCGGCAGAACCCGAGACCTGTATTTGGGCTTTGCTGCCGGTGGTGCCGGTGGTGAAGCTGAGTTGATTGTTTTCAAAACCCACTTTAACGCCCAACACCTTGCGGCCAGTCACTGGGTCTTCCATGGCGTTGATCTTCTTTTCCAACGCTTCGGTAAACGATTTCATGTTGGGATAAGTGCCGGGGAATGGCATCTCGACCTTGGCGGCGATACCGTCCACCGACACAAAGAAATCTTTGTTGGAAGAGGTGACCAACACGTTCTTGCCACTTTTGAAGGCCGTGATGACCTCGCCGCGCATGACAGCGGGCTCACTGGGCTTGCCTCGAACCGCTTCTGTGGCCGAGGTGGCCACGACCAAGTTTGGATCGTTGGCGACCAAACCCAAGTACTTGCTGGCATTGGCATCGGGTGCGGAGACAGAAATGCTCGAGCCGTCACCTGTTGTGCCTGAGGAAATGGAGAACTTGGCGGTTGCAGGATCAAATGCAACCGTGATGCCGAAGCGGGCGTTAGGAATTGCCGGCTTGGCGGGGACGGCAGCAACGGCTGGTGGGCCTGCCACGGCTGCTGTGCCGGCAACAGCGGGTGTATCTGGCAGCACACCCATGGCGTTATTGATGGCAATTTCAAGTTGGCGAGCCAAAAGCTGGGGATCTTTGTCAGTTGGTTTCAGGGTGTAGGAGATGACGGGTGGAACAGCAGGCGTCGCAGTGTTGCTAGCAGGAGCGCCATCGACACTGATGCTGAATGTGAGTGTGTCAGCGGGAAGTGGGGCAGGTGCGGGAGGTGTGCCAGTGAGCGGAGTCACAAATACGCCGTCCTTGTAAACGGCTTCTGCCAGGCTTACACCCACTGCTTTTGCGGGTGACGAATCACGCGTGCTGCCCAGTGTGTCCAGCGAATACATCTCGGTGGTGCCTGAGCTGGGGACCACACGTTTGTCGCTCTTGGGCAGGACATCACCATACTTGTTGACAAACAAAGCGCCCCCGACTTTGTCGGTTGCTTGCTGCAAAGCGGGTTTGACTTCGGTGTCGCCCACAAAAAAGTAGGTTTGCCACTTGGAGCTGGGGGGCGTTTGGTCTTGGCTGGCGTTTTGGGTTTTGGCGTAGTACACCGTGGCCAGGTAACCGTTACCGCCGCTGTCGTACACCGTCAAGGCGGTACTCTTGTTGTAAGTGCTGGGGTTGCTGCGGTCAAATTTGGCTGTGATCACGGCCGAGTCGGCCGGCAGGTTCAGGCCCAGCTGGATTTGGGTGGTTTCCACCGCTTCGCCGGATGTTTTGGGAGGAATGGTCAGGGCGTTCAGGTCGGTCAAATCGGCCTTGCCGGACGAGTCGACCGAGGCGGCCATCAGGCGTTGGCCTGTGGAGTTGACCACGTTGTTTTGGTCGTTCAGGGTGAAAGAGCCGTTGCGGGTGTAAATGTCTTGCAGGCCGTCAGGCGTTTTGAGCGGGAAAAAACCGTCGCCCGTGATGGCCAGATCGAGCGAGTTGCCCGAGGTCGAGATGTTGCCCTGGCTGAATTCCTGGCTCACTTGCTTGAGCGAGACGCCCTGACCAATGTTACTGGACGATTTTTGCAGGGGCGAGGTCGAGAAAATGTCGCCGAAGTCGGCTCTTGAGCGCTTGAAGCCCGAGGTGCCCACGTTGGCGATGTTGTTGGAGGTGACGGCCAACTGTGCGGTGGCAGAGTTCAGTCCGGTGAGCGAGGTATAGAACGACATGCTGGAAGGCTCCTGTGAGGCGTGGGGTGAAAATGTGTTGAGGCGTTGACGGGCTTAAATGCCCACGCGCTTGACGTCGGTCAGCAGCATGGTTTTGCCACCGTCGACTTCGACGCTGACGCTGCCATCGGCCGGGTTGCTGGAGATTGCACGGACCGTGGACAAGGTGCTGACCGAAACCGGGACACTGTTGCCATTGACGGTGGCGGTGGCGCTCAAGCGGTACAGACCACTGGGCGCGGGTTTGTCTGCGGCATCCTTGCCGTTCCATGAAATGGGGGCTGTGCCCGGCAACTGGGGGCCAGCCTTGAGCTCCTGCACCAGACGGCCTTGGCTGTCGAACACGCTGAGCTGAACTTCGCTGGCGCCCATGGGCAAGTCGATGCTGCCATCGATGGCGCCGCCCGACGTCAACTGTGTGGGGGTGTCGGTCACCGACACTTTTTTGCCGATCAGCGCGGCGCTGCCCAGCATGCGTTCGCCCGACATGGATTTCACAAAACCGTCCAGCGAACCTTGCATGTTGGTCAGCGCTTCGAGCTGCGAAAACTGCGCGAGCTGGGCCACAAAAGCTTCGTTTTTGACGGGCTCCAAGGGGTTCTGGTTTTGCAACTGGGCGGTGAACAAGGTCAGGAATTCCTGCTTGCCCATCTCTTCGTTGGTTTTTTTGGCCGCGTCTTTGACGTCTTCGTAGCGCGAGACGTTTTTGAGCAGGCTGGAGGATGCGACGTTAGGGGTGGCCATGGTGTGCTTTCAGGTCAGGCCTTGGAGATGTCCAGCGTGCGCATCATCAGTTGACGCGCCGTGTTGATCACTTCGACGTTGTTTTGGTAGGAGCGCGCGGAGGCCATCATCTCGACCATCTCGGTGACTTCGCTCACGTTGGTCTGGTAGACGTAACCGTCCTTGTCGGCCAAGGGGTTGTTGGGGTCGGACACACGGCGTGGCGGTGCGGTGTCATCGGCCATTCGGTCGATCTTCACCCCACCCACATAAGGGGATCCGTTGTTGGTCATCTGAGAATCCATGAGGGCTTTGAACACTGGGCGTTTGGCACGAAAGGCGTCCTGCTCAGTAGTGGCCACGGTGCCTGCGTTGGCCAGGTTGGAAGCGGTGGCGTTCATGCGGGTCAGTTGCGCGTTGAGCGCCGAGCCGGCAATGCCAAAAATGTTGTCCATGGACATGATCAGTCTCCTCTTAAGGCTTTGCGCACGCTGCTCACGCGGCTTTCCAGAAAGTTCAGCGTGGCCTGGTAGTCGGCTGCGGCTTTACCGTACTGGGCTTGTTCGACGCTCATTTCAACGGTGTTGCCGTCGAAAGCGGTGTTGAATGGGGTGCGGTAACGCATGCCGTCGGCGTCGAGCCCCTGGCCCTGCGCAAAGTGGCCCTGGCTGGTGGCCTGCATGGCGTTGTCCTGGAATTGGGTCTCTTTCATCACGGCCTTGAAGTCGATGTCCCGCGCTTTGTAGTTGGGCGTATCGGCGTTGGCGATGTTTTGCGCCAACACTTCCAGGCGTCGGCTTTTGACTTGCAAAGCTTGTTCATGCACACCGAGTGCCTGGTTTAACAAATTCATCTGGACTCCTGGGGTCGTGTTTCGATGGACAGGTGTCGTCAATTTTTTGACGAAGGGTGCTCAAGTTGAGCGGCTTGTGGTCGATAGCTGCAAAAGCCGTGCCAAGTGAATTTGTTGTCTTTGGTGTGAGACCTCTGGACCCTTGCCGCCGGGAGCGGCAATTTGCCGTCAGCGGCAAAGCCCTGCGGCCAGGTTTTGCCGCTGTTCAGCGCAACGCTGTGGGCAGCGTGTTGGCCACCTCGTCGTACAGGCGGGCCACGCCGCCTTTGCCCACCGCGCTCAGCACAGGCGCAACCGCATCGCGCGCGGCCTGTGGCAGCAGGGCGTTGGTCAAGGTGTGCAGCCCAGCCAGGATCGAGTTGCGTGTGATGGGTGCGCGCGTGTCTTGCCCCACATGCAGGTAACGCGCCTGCGGCCCGGCAATGGACAGCGGCGCGTCGAGCCTGGTTTCTTGCCGGGCAGCCGGGGTCAGCACCGTCAGGTACAAATCATCCAGTCCGACCGGGGGGCCTTTGACACGCAGACCGGCTTGCGAGAAATAACGGTCCACCAGGTCCAGCTGCTGGAGCAACCCCATGCCCAAAATTGACCGGGGGTTGTCCTTCAAGCCCACCGAGGCAGCGCCCCGGTTAGGGCCATCGCAAAACTGGATGATGCCGTGGCAGTTGCCATTGCTGGCTTGGGGGTTCATGCCGCCACTCTCCATGAGGCTCAGTCGGGCAAAGTCATCGGGCTGGAAGTTGTAGCGATCGGCCAGCGCCAGGATTTTGTTCTTGACGGCAGGGGCGTCCGAGGCGGTCACAAAACCCCTGGCAATGGCCCGCTCCAATGTTTTGTCCAGCACCGGGTGCTGTCCGTTGGGGGTCGGTTGGCTGGCCCAAGCGGTTGGGCGGTTGGCCAAAGCGTTGGTGGTCAAGGCTGAAGAGGAGGCCAGTTGGGCCACGGATTGAGCGCTGCGCGCATTCAGATCCAGAGGCCCGGGGGCTTCGCCCCGGGCCAGAGCCGGCATGAGCAAACTGGAAAAATCGATTTTTTGACCCGTCCGGATCAGGTTTGGGTTGTCAATCTGGTTGCGTGCGGCCACTTGGTGGGCCAGGCGCATCGCCTGATGCTCGGTGATGGGCTGCTGGTTTTGTCGGTAATGGGCCTTGACCAGGCCAATCAAGGTATCGCCTTTCTGCGCTTGGACCACGCCACTGCGGGGGGACACCTCCGCCAGCACCTGCCCGAAAGCCCCGCTCCGGCCCGAAGCGGGCAGTAGCGCACCGCTGCCCGATGGGGCAGAGGGGCTCAGCGCGGGCAGGCTGGGCAAAGGGGGCAACAGATTGCTCATGTCGGGTGGCTTGGTGGCTGAGTGGCTTTAGGTTGGTCTCGTTTTTGCTTATTCGTTGGAAATCATGAACTCTGTCAAAACTTCCACACTTATGAAACCTTCCATGCAAATGCTGTGCCGACTTCTGGATCAGGTCACGCTTCGTGGCCTTTGGCTCGGGGCGCTTTTCTGTTTGTGCGGTGGGCCGGCTTGGGCTGCGACCCCTGCTTCGCCTGTTTTGGCGCTGCAAAAGTCGGTGCTCGATTGGGTGGTGCAAACCCAATCGGTCCCAGCCGATTCGGTGGTGCTCGTCCCCCTGGATCCGCGCCTGCAGGTCAAGGCCTGCACCAGTCCCCTGGCCATGGATCTGCCCTTTGCCAGCCCCGACACCATCCGCGTTCGCTGCGCCCAACCGGCCTGGCAGCTGTATGTGCGTGTGGCTGTGACCGGGCGTGTGACGGCAGCCGCTGCCCCAGCCAAGGCCGAGCCCGCCCCGGTGGAGAAACGCCAGGTGCTGGTGGCCGCTGTGCCGCTGCAGCGCGGCATGAGCTTGACCGAGGCTCATGTTCGGCTGGTCGATGTCGATACATCCAGCATGCCAGTCAATGTGTTGGAACAAGTTTCACAAATTCTGCACAGCGAGGTGGTGCGCGATGTACGCCCTGATGCCCCGCTGCGAAGTCAAGACATTCGCCCCACTTTGCTCGTCAAAAGAGGCCAAATGGTGCTGATGTCGATCGGGCAAGCTCAGGGTTTCCAGATCTCGGCCCGGGTAGAGGCGCAGCAAGATGG